>JBAXON010000402.1:0-1500 GCA_037133255.1 Deltaproteobacteria bacterium | reverse complement strand
TGATCCATCTCCGTAAACGGTAATGTTTTTATCCTGTAGTGCTTGAATAATAAAATTACTGACCACACGTCCGTCATTAATTGCCATACGAGGTCCGTAGGTATTAAAAATTCTGGCTATTTTGGTATTAACGCCATTTTGTCTGCGGTAGTCCATCATTAAACATTCCGCAGCTCTTTTGCCTTCATCGTAACAACTGCGAATTCCAATGGGATTGACCCTTCCCCAGTAGGATTCGGTCTGCGGATGAACGTCAGGATCGCCATATACTTCTGAGGTCGAAGCCTGCAGTATCTTTGCCTTTGCTCTTTTGGCGATACCCAGAACATTTATTGCGCCCATGACATTTGTTTTAATTGTTTTAATCGGATTGAACTGGTAATGCACAGGCGATGCCGGACATGCCAGGTTGTATATTTCGTCAACTTCCAGATAAACCGGATTGACGATGTCATGGCGAATAAGTTCAAAATGGGGATTTTTCAAAAGATGAGAAACATTATCCTTGCTGCCGGTAAAAAAATTATCCAGACAAACAATATCATTGTCTTCCGAAAGGAGACGCTCGCAAAGATGAGAGCCTAAAAATCCGGCGCCGCCGGTAATTAATAAACGTTTCAACATAATGCAAATTTATCTTTCATGGTGGTAATTTCCTCAAGGTTTTGGTATCTAACCTGAAACAGGCTGGATATGCAATAAAAAAATTTTGTGAAGGTCTTATGGACAAAAATAATGGTGAATGTGGCTTGCTATACATTGTAGCAACCCCCATTGGAAATCTGGAAGATATTACATTGCGGGCAATTCGAATATTAAAAGAAGTCGATCTTATCGCGGCTGAAGATACGCGCCATACCAGAAAGTTACTTAATTCTTATAAAATAGCAACGTCGATAATCAGTCTTCATGAACACAATGAAAAAGAAAAAGGCGCACTTCTCATCGCTAAAATTAAGGGAGGAATGAATGTCGCGTATGTCTCCGATGCCGGAACCCCTTGCGTGTCTGATCCCGGTTATCATTTGGTTAGTTTTGCTCAAGCTGAAAATATTCGAGTCATCCCCATTCCCGGTGCTTCGGCATTGATTACCGCAATGAGTGCCGCCGGTATTCCTGCTGATAATTTTTCGTTTTGCGGATTTTTACCAGCGCGGGAAAACAAAAGACGACTATTTCTGGAATCACTAAAAGATGATGAAAGAACAATTATTTTTTATGAATCGCCCACAAGGTTTATATCAACGCTTAAGGATATTTATGAAATACTGGGTAACCGCGAAATTGTGGTAGCAAGAGAACTGACTAAAATATTTGAAGAAATTAAGCGCGGCGAAGTTATTTATTTTATTAAATCTTATGGTGAAAATAAAATCAGGGGAGAATTTACAGTAATATTGAGGAGTGTTAAAAAAACTCCCATATCCTTCACAGATGAAGACATTGAAAAAAAACTGTTATTGATTTGGGATGATGAAAGTATATCATTACGGGATGCTG
>JBAXON010000401.1:0-1508 GCA_037133255.1 Deltaproteobacteria bacterium | reverse complement strand
TGACATTTGAAGATTATAATATATAATTATTCCAGGAGTTGATTATGCCGAAAACGATAACATTAAGAATTGATGAAGACATTTATGGCCTGTTTAAAATAGCGGCCAGTGCTGAAAAACGAACTATCTCTAATTTTATCGAATATGCAACCTTGAATTATTTGACTGAAGAAAGCTATGTATCCGACACAGAGATGAAAGATATTCTTGCTGATCAGCAATTATTGCAATCACTGAAAAACGCAAAAAAAGATATCAAAAAAGGGAAATATAAAATTGTCGCTTAATTTTATTATTGCGGAAACGGAAACATTTTCCCGATCAATTACCCAACCTGAATATAAAAAAGTTTACGAAAAAATTAAAAATTATGTTTATCCTCAATTAAAATTGAGCCCGTCTTTTGGCACTAACATCAAAAGATTAAAAGGTGATTGGAAAGATACCTACCGCTATCGGATAGGAGATTACAGATTATTTTATACGATAGATGCCGGTAAATTATTAGTTCTCATTCTGGATATTAAGCGCCGTAACGATGCTTACTGATGCCGGTTGATTAAGCCGCCATTTGTAAATTGACCATTCCGAATATTTTACTGCAGCTCAATTTTCAGTGGGATACCTACTGCCAAACTTGCACGTGACAAAGTAGCCAAGGTAATGCTGGTATCATCCTCGTCCAGCAACCGATTCACAACAGCACGGCTCGTATGCATGCGTGCCGCCATTTCCGTTTTTGTTATGCGCTTCTTCTTCATGGCTTCTGCCAATTGCCACGCAATAACACGCTTAATAGCGGCTGCTGTTACTTCTTCCCTGATTCCCTCTTCCGATAAGAAATCATCAAAATCACTTCCAATATACTTATTACTCATACCTGCCTCCTACAACTGATTCTTACGAGACCTTGCTATCTCTAATTCCGGCTGGGGCGTACTCTGCGACTTCTTAATAAACGCATGAAGCAACACCATTTGACCGCCAACCACAGTAAACATTACTCGAACTATCCTTCTTTCAAGATGACTGCGAACTTCCCATAAGTCCTTTTCCATCTTTCGCACCAAGGGCATACCCAGCGGCCAGCCAAACTGAACCTCTTTGATATCTGTGCCAATGATCTTTCGATCTTCCGGTAGCAAATTCCGCAGGAAGTCCCGTACTGGCTCATTACCGGCTGCTGTATGAAAGAATTTTACGGCTAGGACAGTCTCAATCATGCTCATGTCGTATCAAAAAAGATACGTTTATGCAAGCTCTTTGGTGGGATCGTTTGTATCGTCAATACTGCTGCCGGAAATGTATTAATGAAGAGGGTTAGAGAATTCATTCTTAATCGGGCGTTGACCATAGTGGAGATTACAGATTATTTTATACGATAGATGCCGGTAAATTATTAGTTCTTATTCTGGATATTAAACGCCGTAATGACGCTTACTGATGCCGCTTACATCTACAACTACACACTTTTGAGTTTAGAATTGTAGTGATGATTTCCAGTTAAA
>JBAXON010000400.1:0-1516 GCA_037133255.1 Deltaproteobacteria bacterium | reverse complement strand
AAAAACAAATCCAAATTTATCTGGATCATAACCCATCTGGATATTGTTCCACCGGGAGAGTTGAAACTTTGGCATCACGCCCCATACGATGCTTATGTAAAAGATGGCCATATTTTTGGCAGAGGTGTGGAAGATAATCAGCAGGATATGGTGGCATCAATCTTTGCCGCCAAAGCTATTCTAGATGAAGAATTAACAACGGCTAATTCGATTAATCTCGCGTTTGTCTCCGATGAAGAAACATCAAGCAATAAGGGTCTCTTTTACATGATTGATTCCACGGATAAGCTTTTCAACTCTGATGATTTGATCGTTGTTCCTGATTCGGGAAATCCTCAGGGAACATTAATTGAAGTCTCCGAAAAGAGTATTCTATGGTTATGTTTTAAAACTAAAGGCAAACAATGTCACGGCAGTAACCCGCAATTAGGCAATAACGCCTTCCTTGCGGCGTCACATCTGGTAACAAAATTAGGCAAACTCGAAAAACTATTCCCCAAGTCTGATGATCTTTTTGAGCCGCCTGAAAGCACCTTTGAACCAACAAAAAAAGAAGCAAATGTTGGAAATATCAACACAATTCCCGGTGAAGATGTTTTTTGCATGGATTGCCGCGTTTTGCCGGACTATGATTTACAGGATATAATTAATGCGATACAAAAAATTGTTCGGGCAATTGAAAAGAAATTTAGGGTTCAAATAGAAATATCAACCGCGCAATACGTGCAATCAGTAAAACCAACTTTGTCTGACGCGCAGGTGGTCAAAGCGCTTACTGAAGCTATTCAAACGGTTTACAATGTAAAAGCATTCACCGGCGGCGTGGGTGCGGGAACTGTTGCTTCCTATATCCGCAAGAAAAATTATCCTGTGGCTGTATGGTCCAAAACCAATCAAACTGCTCATCAACCGGATGAAAACTGCTCAATTGACAATATTCTGGGCAATGCTAAAGTCTTCGCTCACATGTTTTTGCAGGATTAATACCAAGTTGCTTTAAAAAAATTATATATAAATTTTTTAAAGCTTACTTGGTATTATGCCCGTTAAACTAACCTTTTAATACCGGATAACTAATTTGTATAAATTATGATTAATTGTGTTGCAATGGATAAATCAAAGTGATAAAAATTTTTATTAGAGGCTAAAAATTCATTGAAACAAGCGAATAACAGTGTGTCCGTAGAGAAAATTTCCTTTGCTGATCATAATTTACTAAAAAATCTCTGTGGCGAACACGATAAGCATCTAAAATTTATCCAAAGTCTGGAACCGGTGGATGTTAAAGCCTGGGGTAATCACATTTCCATCTCCGGCAAACATAGTAGTGTGCTCAAAATAACCACTATGCTGCAACAGCTATATTCTATAATGGAAAAAGGCTGGCAAATACACTCCTCCGATATTGACTACGCCCATCGCATTCTTTCCGAAGATATCAAATTTGAGTTGTCGAGAATATTTCTTGATACTGTTTTCATTTCATCCAAAAAAAGAATAATAACTCCTAAAAGCA
>JBAXON010000399.1:0-1524 GCA_037133255.1 Deltaproteobacteria bacterium | reverse complement strand
AACAATGCTACAATTATTCAAATATTAACGTTTTTCTTGTATTCAATTCCCATGATAATTTCTAATATTCTGCCTCCTGCCGTACTATTGGCTACCTTAATGGCTTACGGATCACTTTCCAAATTCAGCGAAATTACCGCGATGAAAGCTAATGGTATCAGCCTTTATCGCATTAGTCTGCCTGCCTTGATGTTTGCCGCTGTAATGGCTGTTGCTTTGTTTTATTTTACTGAAATGATTACTCCCGCTTCATTACAAAAAACCGAATACATGGAAAAGGTTGTCATTCAAAAGCAGCAAACTATGGGATATTTTAAACAAAATGAAATCTGGTATCGCGGTACTGATTCAATATACAACTTTAAAATGTTTGACGTCAGCAATGATAGCTTACGCGGTATTACTATAAATTATTTGAATAATGATTTCACGTTAAGAATGCGCATTGACGCAAAAAGCGCCCAATGGAAAGATAATACCTGGGTCTTTTATGATTTACTCACTACCGAATTTGATAGCAACAATTCTCCTACCTTGGAATGGTCTAATGAAAAAATAGTCAATATTCCTGAGAAACCAAATGACTTTAAAATTGTGCAAAAAGACGCGGAAAAAATGGGCTACTTTGAGTTGAAAAAATATGTCAATAAAATTCAGAAAGAAGGATACGATGTCACCAGATATCTTGTTTATTTACAGGGCAAGATAGCTTTTCCTTTTGTCATCATAATAATGATTTTTATCGGCGTATCATTTTCTTTGCGTTCGGAACGAAGCGGCGGCATCATGCAGAGTGTTGGAATAGGTATTTTTATCGGATTTTCATATTTTTATGTTTATGCGTTATGCATGTCTTTGGGACTTTCGGGAAGAATCCCTGCTCTCATTGCCGCCTGGGGCGCGAATGTAATATTCAGTATAGCTGCCGCAATATTATTTTACCGGATGCGTACTTAAATCTTTAATTTAATACCTGTAGTATTCCGGCTTGAACGGTCCTTCCGGACATATTCCAAGATAATCTGACTGTTTCTTAGTCAGCCTGGTTATTTTTGCGCCCAACCTGTCCAAATGCAGACGGGCAACTTCCTCATCTAGTATCTTCGGTAAGGTATAAACACCTATTTCATATTTTTTTGTGGCCAAATCAATCTGCGCTAGGCACTGATTAGTGAAGCTGTTGCTCATGACAAAGCTGGGATGACCTGTCGCACAACCTAAATTAACCAACCGGCCTTCCGCTAATACTAATATCGAGCGTCCTGATTTGAGTGTCCATTTATCAAACTGCGGTTTAATATTTTCCTTTTTACAGAACTTGCTGTTTTCCAGATAGTGCATATCAACTTCACTGTCAAAATGGCCGATGTTGCAGACGATCGCTTCGTCCTTCATCATTTCCATGTACTTCCCGCTGATAACATCACAACATCCGCTGGCGGTAACAAAAATATCGGCGATAGACACTACTTCATCCAGAGTCTTAACTTCATAGCCTTCCATTGCCGCCTGCAGAGCGCAAAT
>JBAXON010000398.1:0-1550 GCA_037133255.1 Deltaproteobacteria bacterium | reverse complement strand
TTCTCTCAGCTTTACCGGTATGGCAGGCTCCATAACTTCTGACTTGAGCGCGTTTATCTCGTCTCCCAGATATTTTAATTCCTGAAGAAAGCTCTCCAGCCCCTCGACGGCGAAGAGTCTCTTGCCCTGCTCCTGTGGCGGTGGGATATATTTTTCCAGTTCCGCCATAAAGATCATCACGTGGTCGCGGATCTCAGCCCTGATAACGCAGCCCAGAAGCTTAAACTCATCGTAAGCAAGTTCCACAAGGGCGGTGTCCTTAGAGCCTTCGAGAATTGTGGATAGTGTCGCCTTCACCCTGTTTAGCGGCGAAGTGCGCAGTTTGGGATCACAAAGTTTGGACAGGCTTATCTTAGGCGTTTTGAAGCGGATATAACGCTGATTGTTGTTGTAAAAATCTTCCTTACTGTAGGTGTTGGGGCCGATGTTAAGCGAGCGTGGCACAAAGAAATAGCTCTCCAACTCATAGGTCGTGCGGGAAGATTGAGGCAGATCCATGTCCAGCTTGATCTCGAAGCGATGCCGATCGTGCATCCTGATTTTGGAATCAAAAATATCGTTACGTTCGTCAATCATAGCATTTAATACTTTTGATAAAGCATTGATTTTTCATGGTCGAACTATAAGAAACTCGGTCTTGTATGTCAAGTAAATCTTAGCCTCAGCTCCCCCGATGAGGGTATTATTTAACTCCTGTTGGAATTATTCTATTGACAGACTCCAAAGCCTTTTTTATACTCCACCACTAAATCTCGATGATTATCGGTTGTGGCAAGTGCAAACAAACAAGGAGAATCAAAATGCTTAATTTCGTATTTCAAAATCCGACTAAAATTATTTTTGGTAAGGGGTCCATTAGTCAAATAGCCGGGGAAATTCCCAAAGAAGCCAAAGTGCTGATTACCTATGGCGGTGGCAGTGCTCTGCGTAATGGTGTTATAGCTGAGGTCAAAACAGCTCTTCGTGGTTATGGAATTACAGAGTTTGGCGGCATCGAACCGAATCCGGAATATGAGACAATCATGAAGGGAGTGGCGCTGGCACGCGAGAAGAAAATTGATTTTCTGCTGGCAGTTGGTGGCGGTTCGGTAATCGACGCAACCAAGTTTATGGCCGCCGTCATTCCATTTCAAGATGATCCGGCACGTTTGCTGGAAAATGCCGGCAGTGCTATTGTCCAGGCGCTGCCTATTGGAGTTGTTGTGACGTTGCCGGCAAGCGGTTCGGAAATGAACAACCGTGCCATCATTTCGCGCAAAGCACTCAGGCACAAACGTGCGATCATGAATCCATTTTTGTTTCCCCGATTTGCCATACTGGATCCCACCAAGACCTACACTTTGCCGGTTAGACAAATCGGCAATGGCGTGGTGGATACATTCGTTCATGTTTTGGAACAGTATATGACTTATCCGGTTTGCGGAACAGTTCAAGATCGTCTGGCCGAAGGATTGTTGCAAGTAATTATCGAAGAGGGGCCCAAAGCGCTCAGTGATCCTCAGAATTATGATGTGCGTGCCAATCTGATGTGGTGCGCGACGATGGCGCTA
>JBAXON010000397.1:0-1552 GCA_037133255.1 Deltaproteobacteria bacterium | reverse complement strand
TTGAGCCAGAAAATGTTATTCAGTCTGACTTCTGGCGTAATTATAAAGGTCTGGTTGACTTAGGATACAAAAAACATTATCATGTACATCATGGAAAGAATGAATTTGCCGATGGGAAAAAACATATCAACGGCATGTAATCATTCTGGTCCTACGCAAAAAAGAAAGTAATGAAGTTCCACGGTATCCCTAAATCAACTTTTACTTTCATCTCAAAGAATGTGAGTTCCGGTTCAATTACCGGAATCAAAATAAATCATGAGCTTATCAATAACCGCAAGGGAAAAAATTGCCAGAGAGTGGAGCCACGTATTGAAGGGTCTGGTTTTGGCAATTATTGTTGCCATCGCCGCTAGGTTACTGCATCAGTTGATTCCGGAGGGAACGCTGAACAAGGCGGTAAGCGATATCTTAATTGCGATTCTTCTGGGACTCTTCATCCGAAACGCAGTCGGTGTTTCGGAGAGCTGTGAAGCAGGGGTGAAGTTCGCCCTGGAGCGCGTGCTGCGTTTTGGGATCATTCTGCTCGGTTTACGCCTGAGCTTGCAGGATGTTGCGGCCACCGGCGGTGCGGCAATGCTGCTGGTTTTCACATGTATCGCGGTTGCGCTATCCACTGCTTACATTATCGGCCGCCTGTTTCAAATTCCTCCGCGTCTTACAGCGCTGATTGGTGTTGGAACCTCGATATGCGGAAATACCGCAATCGTGGCGACAGCTCCGGCAATTGGTGCCAAAGAAGAAGAAGTCAGTTTCGCCGTCGCCGTTATAACACTTTTCGGTCTTATTGCAGTGATTATCTACCCGATCATAGGGCAGTCCTTGGGGCTCAGCAACACCGCATTCGGGCTATGGGCAGGCACTGCTGTAAACGACACATCTCAGGTAGTGGCGGTTGGGGCTGCTCATAGCCAAACTGCTTTGAATATTGCTACAATCGTGAAGTTGATGCGCAACACAATCATGGCGCCACTTATCATCTTGATCGGGCTGCTTATGACAAGAAAGGTCATCTCAGAGAGGGGAAGTACCGCGGAGTCGGATATTCCCCGTGGCGGAATCCTAATTCCCTGGTTTGTGATAGGTTTCCTTACGATGTCGCTTATACGCACCACCGGAATCACTGCCGGAATTCTGCCGCAGGATGTCGCCTCTCCCGGCACACTGCAGATGGGTGCGTCAATACTCACGGCTTTTGATGCGATAGCAAGATTTGCGATTCTCACTGCTCTGGCTGGCGTCGGGTTGGGCACGCGTCTTGATGTCGTACTCAAGATCGGCCTGAAGCCGCTCATGTTAGGTCTGTGCGTTTCAGTTGTCCTGTCCATCGCCAGTTTGAGCCTGATTCTGCTTTTTGGAATGGGATAAATGCGGTTGGCTTACTTCTGCTGTTTTCCTCAAGGTAATGTCAACAATTATTTTCCTGGGTGTTATTTTCCTGGGTGTTAAAGACTTATATTTACAATCATCAAGTATTATTTTTTATCAATAAAAGGATAAAACATGCGAACTGATGAATATGAGATTTCAATGTATAGAGAAATCGATGTGT
>JBAXON010000396.1:0-1571 GCA_037133255.1 Deltaproteobacteria bacterium | reverse complement strand
CATATCCGGAAATGGGTTTATCTATATACCGGTTGCTTGTCTTAATGGTGATGTTGCCGCTTTTGGCCATGGCTTCTCCGGCATTGGAAATCAGATTATACAGGGTTTTCTCCAAATGAACAGAAGAGGCGGCGATGTTAAGCAAATCCGGATCAAGGTCAGTCAAAATTTGGACATGAGGATGATAGGTAAGAAGGTTCTCCCACTGAGGTGATTTTTTAAAATCACCGATGAGTTTGTTGAGGTTAATAACTTTCTTGCCTACGACGCCTCTTCTAGCCAAGGTCAGCAGATCATCCACGATTGCCGCCGCTTTCTGGCCGCCGTCAAAAATGGTTTTCAGATCTTTTCTCAGCGGGCTTTTCTCGTCAACCTCATCAAGAACCAGTTCCGCGTAGCCCACAACTATTCCCAAAACATTGTTGAGATCATGGGCAACACCGCCTGCCAGCAATCCCAGTGATTCCATCTTCTCGGAGCGGTTCAAGCGTTCTTCAAGGAGTTGCTTTTCCTCCTCCGCCCGCCTGCGCTCAGTGATGTCATGGGCAACAACATCAGCTCCTGCAAGACGACCTTCGGAATCATAAGTAAATTTAGAATTGAATTGAATCCACAGTCTCCTTCCGTTTTTATCCAGTATCTCGTATTCCGGATTTTCCGGTACTTTTTCACCGGCAATTAATTTGTTTAAACGTTCTGAATACAATTGTTTGCTCTCATCAGTCAGAAAATCGTATGAGATTAGTGAAGGGATTTCTTCATGACTACAACCAAGATATTCGCACATAATATCGTTTATTTTGGTAAACTTTCCCGTTCTGAAGTCAACCTGGTATATACCTGTAGGGGCATTATCAAAAAGCTGTCTGTAATTTGCTTCGCTCTCCCGCAATGCTTCTCCCCGTTGCGCCAGGGTTTTCAGCAGGTGGTTAAAGCCGCCAATCAGCTCGCCGATTTCGTCTTGTCTGTTGATGGTCAAGGGTTGCGGATGATGGTCTGTTTCGGACAGGGTTGCGAGTGTTTTAATGGTGCTAAATACAGGCTCAAGTTGGCGTTTCAATATCCACCATGTCAGGAAACCCGCCAGCATGGTCAGGAAGATCGCGGCCAGAGCAATACTCCACAACATGGAGCGAATCGGGGCAAAGGCCTCTTCGGTGGGCATCTGCGCCACTACATACCAACCCGCTGCAGGAATAACTTTGGCAGAGGCTAGTATCTCTACTCCGTCGGCTGGTCTGATTGTAATACCGGAACCATCATAGCCTTGAATAAAACGATCAATCAACGGGTTTATGCCGGGGGCGGGCAACACTTCCAAAATGCGCTTTTTGTCAGTAGCAAAAACAATCGTCCTGACTTTCGGCGCAATCAGCAGATAGCCACCTGTCTTGCCATAAGGATTATCTGTAATCCTGCTAATGAAATTAGGTTTGCCAAGATCGACAGTTCCAGCCAAAGCGCCGATCACTTTACCCTTTGCATTATGTATTGGCACCGCTATGCTGAAAAGCATTGATCGCAACGCTTTGCCCACAACCGGATTACCAATCGTTGTTTTGCCTTCCTTA
>JBAXON010000395.1:0-1573 GCA_037133255.1 Deltaproteobacteria bacterium | reverse complement strand
GCAACAAATACCATAACAATTGCAAGTACACTAAGTGCCATTTGTAATGTTCCAACAGTATAGTATGCACCAATTCCTGCTGATACTGCTAAAACAATTGATGTTAATCCTTTACATTTGCAAGGTTTGTTGCATGAATCGCAATTTTCCATTTATTCACCAATATCAAACATAATCTTTGTCATGTTCGAAATTATTTTAATTATTAATGGATATATCTATTATGATATAAATCTAACTTGTTATAGTGCTTTTTCAACGTGTTTTTCTTCCCGTAATGAGAATTGTAAGAATATCGGGGTTAGTATTGTTGTAACAAATGCCATTAATATTATCGGTGTGCCTGGTGAGACTGAGGAAATGATCTGGGACACAATTAAACTCAACAAAAAGATTCATCCAACTACAAGTGGTGTCAATATTTTTTATCCCTATAAAGGCACGAAACTTGGTGATGAATGTTTTAAAAAAGGTCTGGTTAATGAAGAACTATATCGAAAATTTTCAAAAGAAAGACGCGAATCTGTTCTTAACTATCCTGAAGAATACAAAAAGAAACTCAGTAACATATACAAAGACTGGCCGGTTCTTGTCTATCCCTATGATATGAAAATCCGTGCAAAATGGATTTTAATGAAGAGTCCATTCCTCTGGGAATCGCTACGGTCGATGAAGAGATCGTTGTACACTGCCTTGGGATGGGTATAGTCACCTTTTTTTGAATTATTCGATAATAAATGAATCGATGCGTTCATCTGTAACTGGTGCTAATGCCTGTTTTACAATAGTTATGCTCCGTATTTTTCGCAGCCGGTTCTCTTCACTTTGCATATGAGATAATTTCTCTACTTCAAATCTTATTTCCGAGGGTGTGGTTGCAATCCCGTGAATATCAGGGACCTCATTAAGCTGGTCTAGATTTATGAGGTTTTCAGATCGAATGAAAATGGGAAACACTCCAAATTTCAGTGCATCAAAACAAACAGAAGTGTATGTATAGAGCAGAACATCAACGTACGGGAGTAATTTCTCCATTGGCTCATTAATAAACTGGATATTCTCAAAATTGATCAAGGGGTTCAGAATTTTTTTTACTTGATTTGTATCAACTAGGGGATGGCATTTTATCAGTACTTTGAAAGCGTTATCTCCACCAAATGCCAGAGCTGCTTTTGCTGAAAGCTCGATTGAATCACCCAGATCAAGGGATGTTGCGACAAGAATCTGAATAGGACCCACTTTATTTTTATCGTTATTCAAATTTATATCTCCAGGCTCCCATAAATATGAATGACGAAGTGCGCAACCTGATCTAATGTGATCTGATGGCAATCCCTCACTTTTAAGAACATCATAATACATAGGACCGTTTGTTACAATTCGATCTGGTATGGGGCGAATTTGAAGTTCATTTTCTGCAGGAAACATGGAAAGGGTCAAACGGGAAAATGTGAGGTTGTCAAAACCAATTACCTTTGTTGTTGGCATATATCGTTGTACAGACCACTTCAGTATTTGTTCCCAACTGTGCCCTTCACAAGTGTGAATTATCTCTTTGGGATGACGGCTGCTG
>JBAXON010000394.1:0-1588 GCA_037133255.1 Deltaproteobacteria bacterium | reverse complement strand
CGGGACACTTCACCTTTGTGAATCCGGCGGCACTAAGGATTGCAGGATACGAAGAAGAGGAAGTTATGGGGATGCATTATCCTGAATTAATCCGCCCGGACATGCGGAATGAAGCTATTAAGTTCTTCGGCCGTCAGTTCGTAAAGGAGCTTAATAATACGTATTCAGAATATCCCATTATTTCGAAAGATGGCCATGAGGTGTGGCTTGGGCAAAATACTCAGTTGATTGTGGAAGATGGCAAAGTTACAGGCTTTCAATCAGTGGCTCGCGATATCACCGATCGCAAGCGGATAAGGGAGGCTCTTCAGGAAAGTGAAAACAGATACCGAGAGCTCAGTATCGTCGATGATCTCACGCAGCTTTACAATTCCAGATATTTTTATCATCAACTCAAAACGGAGATGGATCGGGCGGACCGCTATAAACAGCCTTTGGCCCTGCTGCTTCTCGATCTCGACGATTTCAAACGATTCAACGACGCTTACGGCCATGTCGAAGGAGACCAGGTGTTGATGCGACTTGGCCAGGTGGTCAAACGATGCCTCCGCCAGACGGATTCCTCCTACCGTTATGGCGGCGAAGAATTTACTATCCTCCTGCCTATGACCACAAGCAAGGATGCCGCCGTTACCGCGGAAAGAATCCGGATGGAGTTCAATGAGGAGAAGTTTTCCCCGGTGCCTGGTCAAGACGTCTATTTGACCATGAGCATCGGGCTTGCGCAGTACAAGCCAAAGGAAGACATGAAAACCTTCGTCCATCGCGTTGATCAGCTCATGTACCAGGGGAAGAAGAACGGAAAAGACAAGGTTTGTTGTGAGGCATAGCTTGAACCACAGTACAGGTGGCAATGTGCACCAGAAGACTGAGCCCAGAATTACTGATTTGTAGCATTCTAGACAGTTTATCCAACTGGCTCTTTATGAACGAAACAGATGCTTTTTACGTAACAAATATAAATCCAATGCCAAATTTTTACTCAAAATTATTTTATAATAACTATAGTAATATTAAGATGATGAACAATAGTTTGATTTTCACGTAACCCTATCAATTTAAAAAAGAGGTCGATAAACCCGCTTTTCAACCAATCCATAATATCACTTGACAAGCAAAAACAGCCCCCCTATACTCCGCTCACAAAAAAGGAAATTCTTATCAACAAATAATTCAGCTCAATCAGAAATTGTTAGAAGCATGGTGCTATGCGCTAACGAGCGGGTAGATATTGCTTGCCCATAATGCCGGAAAGGATAGATCGCCATAATGAAGTTTAGAAACGTCTCTTTGGAACAGCATAACTCGGACGTCGCACGCATCGCGCAGGAGCTGAGCGAGCGCAAGAGTACTCGCCCACTGTCACTGCGCAAAAAGGTCACAAGCCATCAGGTCCCCAAGCCCGGGGACAGGAAGTATTCCGACGATAAGATCGACGTCTCCTGTCTGAACCGGATACTGGAAATCGACGTGGAAGAGCGCACGTGCACGGCCGAGCCGGGCGTGACCTTCATTGACCTGGTACGCGCCACACTGCCTCTTGGCCTTGTTCCCATGGTGGTGCCCGAATTCAAGACTATCACCATAG
>JBAXON010000393.1:0-1599 GCA_037133255.1 Deltaproteobacteria bacterium | reverse complement strand
ACTTAGTGGAAGATCCTGTTTGTCATACTTATGTGCCCCTGAGCCAAGCCGTTAAAAAAGAAATATATGGTAATGACTATTATTTTTGCAGTAAACAATGTAGTGAAAAATATGAATTAGGAAAAAATAAGTAAACACAATAGGAGCATTTATGAAGTTTTTTATTGACACCGCTAATATAGAGGAAATTAACGAAGGACTTAAGCTGGGTATGGTTGACGGCGTTACTACCAATCCATCACTGATAGCTAAAGAAAAAAAAGGTTTTGACGTTGTTGTTAAAGAAATACTGAAAAATGTAAAAGGGCCGGTAAGTTTGGAAGTAATAAGCATGGAGGCAAAAGCAATGTTTGCCGAAGGAAAGAAACTTATGCGCCTGGGCGACAATGTTGTTATCAAAGTTCCGCTTTCTACTGAAGGTTTAAAAGCGACAAAAATGTTGGCAACAGAGGGAATAGATGTGAATCAAACCCTGATATTTTCTCCGCTACAGGCTTTGATGGCGGCAAAAGCCGGCGCCCGTTATGTCAGTCCATTTGTAGGACGCCTTGACGATATTGCTTCCGACGGAATGGATCTGACCTCGCAAATTCTTACTATATTCGATAACTATGGATATGATACGGAAGTAATCGTGGCCAGTATTCGGCATCCGCGTCACGTTCTGGATGCCGCCTTGATGGGCGCCGATATTGCTACCATTCCGTTTAAAGTGATTGCCCAACTTGTTTCTCATCCGTTAACAGATAAAGGGATTGCCATGTTTCTGGATGACTGGAAAAAGGTGCCCAGGAAATAACATCAGGAATATGAATAATAGAATATTATCAGGTTTCAACAAATGAACGCAAGACGCGAAATTTTTAATTTACCCAATATCATTACGCTAATTCGTATAAGCGTTGTGCCATTTCTTTTTATTTTGCTTACGGAGCCGGGAGAATTCTGGAGCCTGATTTTGGCGATTCTATTTGCTCTTGCCTCGATTACCGATATGCTTGATGGTTATCTGGCGCGAAAATACAACATGATAACCACCATGGGTAAATTTCTTGATCCGCTAGCTGATAAACTTGTTGTTAATACCGCCATGATTTTGATGATTCCCATTGGACGAATACCAGCATGGATTGTTGCCGTAACGATTATAAGGGATTTGATTGTCGATGGAATACGAAGCATTGCCTCATCCGAGGGACTTTATATTCAGGCAAGTACTTTAGGCAAGCAGAAAACCATCGCACAACTTTTTGCTGTAACCGCCCTGATGGTTTGGTATCCTCTTTTTGGAATTAATTCTTATATTGTTGGCATGGCTCTTCTTTATATAGCTTTACTGCTTACGATTTATTCAGGACTTGACTATCTTGTAAGGTTTTACCGACGGGCAAGAAAGTAATACTCATGTATCGATGGGAAATTCGTAATTGCGGGAAAAATAACCCAACAGAAATAAACTCTGCCTTGTTGTCATTTTTTTATTGACAACCGAGTTCTATTTGTTATATTCAGCGCCACTCTTAAATGAGCGGGCGTAACTCAGCGGTAGAGTGCTACCTTGCCAAGGTAGACGTCGACGGTTCAAATCCGTTCGCCCGC
>JBAXON010000392.1:0-1610 GCA_037133255.1 Deltaproteobacteria bacterium | reverse complement strand
CGGAAGGTTTTCGGACGCGGGTTCAACTCCCGCCGCCTCCAAAAAATGAGAATCCAACAAAGACCAAAGAACTACAGAACCAGCTAGAAATAGCTGGTTTTTTTATTGTATTTAGTCCAGATACGTGTTATATGGTTTATCAAAATCCAGCTGTTATGGGTATATTTTGCGGGTATGAGTATACCCAAAAATATTGAGTATACCCAAAAAGGAGGATACCATGCCGAAACGTATTGTGCCATTGACGGACCTGAAAGTTTTGAAAGCAAAGTCAAACGGTAAACAGTTTACATTATTTGACGGTAGCGGCTTATTTCTTTTAGTTACTCCATCCGGTGGCAAACTCTGGCGTTTTAAATATCGCTTTGCTGGTAAAGAAAAATTACTTGCCTTCGGTGCATATCCAGTAATCAGTTTACAAGACGCTCGACAAAAACGAGAGGAAGCCCGCAGGCAACTGGCCAATGGTATTGACCCCGGCTCCGTTCGCAAAGCCCAAAAGCAAGCAAAGACAGAATCAACTGAAACCTTTGAGGTCATAGCAAGAGAATGGCACGGTCGATTTACGCATACATGGACAGCCGGACACGCCAAAACACTTATAGACCGATTAGAACGTGACGTTTTTCCTTGGATAGGAAAACTTCCCATTTCAGAAATAAAAGTGCCTGAATTGTTGTCCGTCTTGCGCCGTGTAGAGTCAAGGGGGGCATTGGAAACCGCTCACCGTATAAAAACTATTTGCGGACAGGTTTTTAGATTCGCAATTACAACCGGACGCGCTGAACGTGACCCTTCAGCCGATTTGAAAGGTGCGCTACCGCAGCCTCAAAAAAAACACATGGCAGCATTAACAGACCCAAAAGATGTTGCTCCACTACTCCGGGCGATGGACGATTACAACGGCTCATTTGTCGTCAAATGTGCTCTTAAACTAGCCGCACTATTCTTTGTTCGCCCTGGAGAACTTCGTACGGCACAATGGTCAGAAATCAACCTCGACACAGCAGAATGGAATTTGCCAATTGCGCGCATGAAATTAACTCTCAAGATAAAACAGGAAAGAAAGGGTCAGTGCCATCTTGTACCACTCGCAAGTCAGGCCGTAACTATACTAAAAGAGATAATGCCATTGACTGGCGAAAGCCGATATGTTTTTCCTTCCGCTCTCTCTTTTGATAGACCTATGAGCAACAACGCTATCCTTTCTGCGCTTCGGCGTATGGGTTTTGCCAAGGATGAAATGTCCGGTCACGGCTTCCGGGCGATGGCGCGAACCATTCTTGATGAAGTCTTGCAAGTAAGACCGGATTTTATTGAACACCAGCTTGGACATGCTGTCAGAGACCCGAACGGACGCGCTTACAATCGGACGGCACACCTTGACGAAAGACGGAAAATGATGCAGACGTGGGCAGACTATCTGGACGGATTGAAAGCCGGTGCAAAGATTTTACCGTTCAAACAAACAACACAACAATGAGGCAGTGATATGTCAAAAAATAAATACACCTTCCTAGAACACTTGACCGATACGGAACGCGATATACTAAATGATGGTTTACTGATTCACCATTATTCCATTTTTAATAACGGGATTGACCACAATC
>JBAXON010000391.1:0-1623 GCA_037133255.1 Deltaproteobacteria bacterium | reverse complement strand
AAAACAACTTCCAAATCTGGTGCTTCTGATAAGTGTTTTGTATAAGCCCAAAAATATTTATTCGTAATTAAAGTTGTATATTCATGTATTACATTAAAATATATAAACTGAATCATGAAAAGTACGAAAACAATTATCAATTCCCGAAAATTTATCTTCCAATCCCCAAAAACTAACAGTATAAATGTATACAAAACAATAGAACTAGTATGGAAAATTGTTGCGATAGTAACAAGGATTAAATATGGTAATATTTTTTTTTGAATAATAAAATCAATGGACAGTAAAAAAAGTGAGACAGCTACAGCCTGCCGCATGGCAGAACTAAGTATTAGCATCATGTCCGGCTGAAATGTATAAATAAATACCGCAATCCAATAATGTTTAGGTGGAACATACTTTTTAATAAACCTGAAAAGCACAATACAATTAAAGGCAGCTAATACGGCAATCATGGCAAAGAAACCCTGTGTGCCAAGTAAGCCAAATACACGATTAATGAATAGCCATCCTATTTCCCATCCTTCACGCAAAATAGATTCACCAAAGGAACTGCTACTGTTTGTATCCATAAACATATAGAAATAATTCCAATAATCATTCCCATAGCTATACCGCAATGCCAGAAACAGAAAAACAGTAAAAAGCGATAGCTTAAGGCCATGCTTATACTGCCCGGTACTTTCAAGCCAAGCAAAGATAACGGCAATGATGTTAAATATTAAAGCACCGATCATAACTTCTCATTTATTATGGATTTGTAAATCTAGCGTGTAATATATTGGTCGCCCGCAAAATCACACACTAAAACCGCGCATTTTCAGACAATAATGTGTCATACACGCGTTCAAACTCATCAATGTTTTTTGGAGTAAATTTCTTTATCGCAACATTATATCCGGCTTCACCAAAGTTTTTTGCTTTCTGACTATTGGCAGTTAATTCGTTAATGGCTGCAGCTAAAGCTTTTGGGTTGTTTTTTGGCACAATTAGTCCGGTCTTTTCATGCTCAATAATCTCATCCATACCTTCAACATCAGTACCTATAACAGGTTTTTTTTGCAAATGGGCTTCAATTACAGGGCGTGCAAAATGAGGGACTGAAAGAGGTGAAACAAGGCAGCATACCTCATCGAGATATTCATTTGCTTTATACGTTAAGCCAATTACAATTGCATTTGGGTGCGTATGGATTTTTTCATTCGCTGCTATTTTTTTTCTAAATAAGACGAGTTTTGCTATTTGTTTAATTCGGCCTTTTAAGGTATCTGGCTTATCATCAACCCGAAAGTAGCCTCCAAAATAGACTTTTACATCTTTGTCTAAATAATCGAGTGCATCAACCAATGTGTAAAATCCCTTTATGTAATCTGCGCCGCCCAGATATAAAACTTTTTTTGATGTGTATGAGCTTTGAGAAGGATAACTATTTGGAACTGCTGCATAGTTGTAGATAACTGTTGTTCTTTCTTGGATACCAATGCGTTTTGAGTTGTCCTCACTTATAGCGATAATGCGGTCTGCATATTTTCGCATTTGTGAAGTAAAGAATGAATGCAAAATATCAAATTTAATTTTTCTATAAGGTTCTCTTATATGAATAATTACTTTCCCTTTTTCTTT
>JBAXON010000390.1:0-1642 GCA_037133255.1 Deltaproteobacteria bacterium | reverse complement strand
CTTCCATGGAAACAATTTTGATGGGTTTAATCCATGTATCAAAATTTTGCTTAGTTAGTTTTTCCTGAATAATATTAGCAGCTTTATCCCAAACAGATTCCACTTCCAAACCTTTTGTAAACATATTATCAACATGTGTTGATAAGTTATTAAAATTATAATTATTTTAAATCATCGAGAATCAAACTTGATAAACGATTCAATTCATCCATAGAAGTATAGCCAACTTCAATTAAGCCTTTTTTTGCCGAACCCTTTATCTGGACTTTGGCCATAAGTGATGCGGATAGTGATTTTTCAAGATCGGCTATGAAACGATCTTTGGTTTGTGGTTTTTTATCCGTAGATTGATTTTTTGCATTTTGGATTAAGAGTTCAGTTTGACGGACATTTAATCCCTTTTTTAAAATTAAATCCAAGGCGGTAATTTGCTCTTCTATTGAAGAGAAAGCCAGCAAGCAACGTGCGTGACCCGAAGATATCTTTTTATCGATAAGAGCATTTTTGGCTCTGGCCGGTAACTTCAAAAGCCTTACAGTATTGGCAATAGTTGAGCGATCTTTACCGACACGCGTGGAAATATCTTCTTGAGAAAGTTTAAACTTTTCCATTAGTGTTACATAAGCATCAGCTTCTTCGAGGGGGTTAAGCTCCTCGCGTTGTATATTTTCAATAAGAGATATTTCCGCTGCTTGCATATCAGTTGCTTCACGAATAACAATCGGCACATCTTTTAGACCGGCGGCCTGGGCTGCCCGCCACCGCCTTTCACCGGCAATTATTTCATAACCATTATCCGCTTTGCGGACAACTATAGGCTGGATGATTCCACTTTGTTTAATGGAAGCTATAAGCTGTTTTTGATCCTCGTCATTGAAATTTTTACGGGGCTGAAACCGATTAGGACAAAGCTCTTCAATTCCACAAGAGGAAGAGCCTTGCTTCTTGCCATATTTAGTATCCAATAAATCCGGGAACATGGCACCCAATCCTTTGCCCAAGGCATTTTTTTGTGCCATTTACGATTCCCCCTCAATAACTTCTTGCGCCAGCTCCATATATGCAATTGCACCGCGTGATTTGATGTCATAAAGAATGATTGGCAAACCATGGCTTGGGCTTTCCGAAAGTCTGACATTACGTGGAATTACAGTTTTAAAAACTTTATTACCCAAATGTTTACGGACATCTTCACTTACACGGTGTGCCAGTAAATTACGCGGATCAAACATTGTCAGCAAGATGCCGGCTAAAGACAAAGATGGGTTTAAGTTAGTTTTTACTATTTTTACAGTGTTGAGCAAATATCCTAATCCTTCCATGGCAAAATACTCACACTGCAGGGGAACAATTAAAGAGTCGGCCGCGACAAGGGCATTGACAGTCATAAAACCTAGAGATGGCGGACAGTCTATAATTATATAATCATACTGCCTGTCCATGTCTTTTAATAATTGGCGCAGACGTTTTTCCCGATTTTCAATATCAACATACTCAACTTCTATACCAATTAAATCCTGATTGGACGGAATTATATCAAGATTAGGCAAAGACGTACGTTTGATAACTTTATCCAGAGGAACTTGCCCGATCATGGCATGATATAAGTTTGCTTCATTAATAGTGCTTCTATCAGTGCCTA
>JBAXON010000389.1:0-1645 GCA_037133255.1 Deltaproteobacteria bacterium | reverse complement strand
ATATGGTCCAGCAAAATTATGATGCCTTTATCCCGCATTTATTGAATTTGCCAGCAGTTGACAGAACAGTGCCTGTTTTTGACAACAAGCCCAAAAATGAGAAAATCAAAATTATTATCGATGAAGAACTTGGTTCCACCGTTGACAAAATTGTGCCGACTAAGAAGGTAGAGGAGTTGATACAAAAATTTGATGAAATCGCACTGGGGCATTGCTTTTGCCGACATCATAAAGACATGTCCGGGACTCCGTGCAAACAGACGGATGAAAGGGAAAACTGTTTTACTTTTGGCAAATCGGCGAGATTTACATCGGAACAGGGTTTTTCGAGGATGATTACAAAAGATGAAGCATTGGTAGTTTTAAAGCGGGCAGAAGAAGCAGGGCTGGTACATAAGGCCTATCATCCAAATTTTGATACTAGCAAAGATGAAACAAGTATTTGTAACTGTTGTAAATGTTGCTGCGCTAACGGCGTCGATAATATGATAGTGCCCGTAACTAACGCGACAAGTTTCTTATCCGTAGTGAACGACGATCTCTGCATTGGTTGCGGAAAATGTGTTAAGGTCTGCCACACTCACGCGGCTTATTTAAACGACGACAAAAAAGCCCGCAGAAAGGAAGAGCTCTGCATCGGTTGCGGCGTGTGCGCGCATTTCTGTCCGCAAAACGCCATATCAATGATGGAAGGCAAAGAAAGAATAGTGCGGATTCCGCCTAAAAAGAAAAATTAAAACAAAGGAGATATTACCATGGACGGCAATTCTGAAAAAAGTAAATTCCGTTTGTTATTTTGGATTGCGGGTATATTAATGGTGCCGGTGATCATCTTTATTCTCTATATCTGGCTTGCGCTTTCCTGGAGTTTTTCTCAGGGCGAGCGTGTCGGTTATATACAAAAACTTTCAAAAAGTGGCTGGATTTGTAAAACATGGGAGGGAGAAATGGCTATGGTAACCATGCCCGGCGCCATCCCGGATAAATTCCTGTTCACTATCCGCAATGAGGAAGTGGCCAAACGCGTCAACCAATTTGCCGGTAAACGAGTTGCCCTGATTTATGAGCAGCATAAAGGTCTTCCCACAAGCTGCTTTGGTGATACAGACTATTTTATCGTCGATTCCCGGACCATTGACTGATAAGTAAAGAAAGCAATCTGTAATCTGCATTAATGACATTAATGCAGATTACAGGCAAAGTTCCAATATTTTCTCAACCACTTCCGGCGTTACACTCTGGTGCTCGCCCAGATTAACCAGGCCGTGCGCTTTTAGCTGTTCCACTACCAGCGGTATGCATTTATCTGTAATTTTATATGCGCTAAGACGCGAGGGAAGTTGCATTTTCTCAAAAAAATCTCTGGTCTTTTCAATAGCGGCATCGACGCGTTCGCCATCATTACCTTTGTTTATTGCCCAGACACGCTCGCCATACTGTAAAAGCTTCTGCCGCTTATCACTCTCCAGGATTTTAAACATGGCCGGCACTAGAACAGCAAGCGTTTGAGCGTGATCCATTCCATACAAAACTGTAAGTTCATAGCCGATCCGATGCGCTGCCCAGTCCTGGGGAACACCAGCGCCAATCAGTCCATTTAGCGCCATCGTCGCGCACCACATCAGATTGGCACGCACATCATAAT
>JBAXON010000388.1:0-1676 GCA_037133255.1 Deltaproteobacteria bacterium | reverse complement strand
CCACAACGCTTAAGGCCATATCGGGATTGCTTAAACCGGAAAATGGCGAAGTCACTGATGGTTCGATTATTTACAACGGTAAAAACATTCAGAATCAGTCACCGGAATATATAACCCGCCAGGGAATTATCCAGGTTTTAGAAGGACGCCAACCATTCAAATATCTCACCATTGAAGAAAATCTGCGTGTAGGGACAGCTACACGTCCCGGCAAACCCTACAAACAGGACTTGGAACTTGTTTATAATTATTTCCCCGCGCTAGTTGCCAGAAGAAAATCTTTAGCCGGATACTGCAGTGGCGGTGAACTGCAAATGCTTGTTATTGGGCGCGCTTTGATGGCACACCCGCAATTACTGATGCTGGACGAACCATCATTGGGACTGGCGCCCCTTGTTGTTCAAGAAATATTCCGCATCATAAAAAAAATTAACGAAGAGCACGCAACAACAATTGTTCTTGTAGAACAAAACGCGCACATGGCGCTTCAAGTTGCTCATTACGGTTATGTCATGGAGAATGGCAAAATCATGATGGAAGGCGCGGCCAAAGATTTAGCGGATAACCCGGATGTTAAAGAATTTTACTTAGGGATGGCGGCAACCGGTATAGCTAAATCGTATAAAGATGTAAAGGCTTACCGACGACGTAAACGCTGGCTATAAGGGTAAAAGTGAGCTCACCTGCTTCTTTTTGTGGCTAAGGTCATCTCATGGCCACCAATTCGGTAACATTTTATTTGAGGCAATTCAAAACCTTATTTAATCTTGACACATAAGGGCAATTTAAGTATATGAAAACCATTCGTCAAAAAAGAATCTTGCAGAAGTATTCAAAGGGGTGTTTCTATGAAAAAGCTTTTGATTTTACTCGCAATTTCCTTCCTGGTTATGTCTTCCTCTGTAACATATGCCCAAAGCAAAGTGCGTGGCCAAGGTATGGCTACTATCAGCAAAAATTTAGTCGATATTGCCCGTAGTAAAGCACTCGATGATGCTCAGCGGAGTGCCGTAGAACAAGCTGTCGGGGTCATGGTTACAAGCACAACTAATGTAGAAAACTATCAGGTAAAAATGGACAGTATCCTTACGGAATCAAAGGGGTTTATCACGTCCTATAAGGTTATATCCGAAAAAAGAACCGGCGATTTATACGAAATTGAAATCGAAGCTGAAATCAGCGTAGGCAGACTTCGTGATAAAATGACGGCAATTAAATTGATTATGGCGCGCAAATCCAAGCCAAGGGTAATGCTTGTTTTTTCCGAAAAAACATCGAGAGACGCGGTAGCGGAATCGGCGATGACCAAATATTTCATTGCCCATGGCTTTAAAATGGTGGATGCCCAGACTGTTAAGAAAAATAAAGATTACGAACGTCTTCAGGATAGCTCGGAGAAAAAGGTAATCTCCGGAATTGCCCATCGTTATGGAGCGGAAATAATTATTCTTAGTACCATAGAAGCAACCAGCAACCCCTTTAGGATTAATGATATTGAAATGAATCATAATAAAGTTGTTGTTTCCGGCAAGGTAATTAATGGTGACACAGGTGATATAATTACTACAGGCGCCGAGCAAAAAGATGCTCCGGGTGCTAAAGAAAATTTTAAGCAATTAACTGATGAAGTTGCCACAAAGCTAGCCCGCAATCTTGTTGATGGAGTTCTGGAGAAT
>JBAXON010000387.1:0-1684 GCA_037133255.1 Deltaproteobacteria bacterium | reverse complement strand
CCAATTCCGCAAGCGCAGCGGAATTGGTAAGTTGAACAATCCCGCGCAGCGGAGGCGTTAATACCCGTGACTAAATAAATAAAGCGATATCTGTCTCATCTGTATCGTATAGGCGGTCGGGATGGGCTATAAATTCCGGTCGGTCGTTTCTTAATTCGCTAATCAAGGAGGTAGTAAAACATGAATATCCTTCGCAAGACGACATGGTCGCCGTACACCGCTGGCGTACTAGCTGGCATTCTGTTGGTGTTATCTGTCTTTGTTATGGGTAAATACTTCGGTGCCTCGACCACCTTCGTTCGCGTTGCGGGCTTTGTTGAACAGTCCGTCGCGCCGGAAAAGGTGGCTGGAATGGCTTATTTTATCAAGGAAAAAGTTATTATCGATTGGCAGTTCGTGTTTGTTTTCGGGGTTCTCTTCGGTTCCCTGGCATCGGCCTGGCTCTCAAAGGAAAAAAAGGCGGTTGCAGTGCCACCGATGTGGGAGGCTCGCTTCGGGCCATCCCGAGTTCGGCGTTGGATGGCGGCCTTTCTGGGAGGAGTAGTCCTGATGTTTGGCGCGCGCCTCGCCGATGGGTGCCCAAGCGGTCACGGTCTGAGCGGTTTGGCTCAGATAGCCATCAGCGGTTACGTATCCTTGTTTTGCTTTTTCCTGGCCGGAATGATCCTGGCCAGAATCTTATATGGCGGAGGTAATGACCATGAATGAACTTTTGATTGGCGCCATTACAGGAATCCTCTTCGGATTCATCATGCAGAAGGCACAGGTGATTCGCTACGACAAGCAAATGGCTGCCCTGCGTCTCCAGGATATGACCATCGTTAAATTCATGCTCACTACCATCATAGTGTCCATGGTGGGCATATATCTGTTGTTCGATCTTGGTCTCATCAAGCTTTCTATCAAACCGCTGATCCTGGGAGGCAACGTGCTTGGCGGATTGATCTTCGGGATCGGCTGGGGCATCTTAGGATATTGCCCCGCCACCGCCATGGGTGCCCTGGGAGAGGGTCGCTACGACAGCGCCTTCGGTCTCATGGGGATGATCCTGGGGGCTGGGCTCTATGCAGAAGCATATCCATTGATGAAGGAAACTGTCCTGACCTGGGGGGATTTTGGAAAGATTACCATCCCCTTAGCTCTCGGAATCAATCCCTGGATCGTCATTGTCATCTTGGGCGCGTTATTTATCATCCTCTTCCGTTGGTTCGAAAAGAAGGGGCTCTAATCCTATACACCCCGCTAGGGGCCAACCGCGAAATTTCTGAAACGGCTTGGCCCCTAGCCTTTACCACCCCAATACCAATAAGGAACAAGTATGATTAAACTTCAACCCCTTAATCACGAAGCAAACGAATTCAGAGACAATGATTTGGTCTGCTATTGCTTCCAATATACGAAAAAACAGATTGAAAAAGATTACATTGACAATGGCCACTCAACGATTCTTGAAAGGATTACACTTGAAAAGAAAACCGGCGGATGCGATTGCGCCCGGAAAAATCCAAAAGGACGTTGATGTTTGGCTGATGTCCACCAGGTGGTGGAAGGATGTATCTGCCGCAGAAATAGAGAAAGAAACTCTCAATAAAGAAATGCGGCAATTTACCGTGTTCCTCATGACCGGTAAGAAAGTATAATATAAAATTACCTAAGCATTTTAAATATTCCAAAGAGGGGGCTA
>JBAXON010000386.1:0-1690 GCA_037133255.1 Deltaproteobacteria bacterium | reverse complement strand
CGGATCGGGTAAAAGAAGCCAAAGCTCTCGGCGCCGGCGCCTATATCAAAAAACCGTATATCAAAGAGAAGCTGGGGCTGGCGGTGAAGAAAGAATTGGCAAGAAAATAGGCAACAGTAGATTCACTAATACAAATGGCAGTCTTCGTGCTAGTTAAACGCATCAATATTACATCATATTTGTTCGTAACTTAATACTTTCTTTGGTCTGCAATACTTTAAGAATGCCGACAATACTGTCCATGCGTGGATTTCCGTTGGGGCCAAGCATTCTGTGAATGCTTTTGCTTGATTTATTAAGCTCTTGAGCAAGCACGGGAAATGTTATTGTCGCATTTATGTAATTCCGGAGAATTGATTTGGCGATATTATAATCTCCGGCAAGTAGCTCATTAATAGCCTCAACAAGCAGTGCATGACGAAATTCCGGATCGCGAGACGCTCTTTTTTGCACAGTATCTTTAAACTTTCTTGTAAGTGCCATGTTAATTCTCCTGTTTCTTTCTAGCTTTGTAATCTTGCCAATATTGTTTTGCTTTCTCAATATCCTTGCTCTGGGTGTTTTTATTTCCGCCGTACAGCAGAATGATCAACCTATTTCCATCTTTTCCAAAATAAATCCGGTATCCAGGACCAAAATCAATTTTATATTCTGCAACACCGCTACCAACGGACTTAATATTAGATTGATACCCTGCCTGAAGTCTCATTAACGCAATTGTAACTTTTGCTGCAGCTGTGGCATGCAGGCTATCAAACCATAACCCGAACGGAGAACGTCCACTTGTTTCAAATTCTTCGATTTCTATTGCGCCATCGACCATGGCGTAATAGTAGCATAAAAGTTACCATAGGTCAAATATATTTCTTGTTAACCAAATTCCTGCTGGTTCAAGCGCAGGACTCTTGAACTCAGCACTACAACCACAGTTCAATTGGTAATCCTTACTCAAATTTAAAACCTAAAATACTTGATTTGTAGATGTTCTGCGTACCAGCCTACATCAGTATTGCATAAAATATCCTCGCTGATTACGATTCGAAAGCTTGCATATAGAGTGAGAAATAATTTCATGTTGAATCCAGGAAGCATTGCGTAGCAAAAGCCAAAATCAGGCTGGCTTGGTTGTGATGGAAAAGTAAGGGGGGACTTTAGGGGGGTTAAAGAATAATTGAATTTGCTCCAAAACCGGTGTTTTTATCGGAAAACGACACAAAACCCGAATAATCGCCAATTTCGCCTGAATCTGGTTGATTCTGTATCATTTCCGATCCGCCAGATATTGCCACTAATAATATTAGATTGTTCTGAACCTTCACCGCTATCTTGTGTAAAGACACGACTGGACCCCGGACTGATGCCTTGCTCTTCGACCGAACCAATGACATTGTTATGCAGGATCAACCATTCCGAAGTGTTTGACTTTTCCACTATCCCGCTCAGTCACAATAATTGCTTAAAAGAAAAACGCAATTGTTACGCCTTCGCTACCTTAGTTCCAACTTGCACCACCGGATCACCAACATCACGAGACCTTACCCGACACGTTCGTCTTTACCTTCTGACATCGTGAGCTTTGCATACGACTTTGTTTTGTTCCGAACCGATACAGCTTTATTCTTTCCTGCATCGCTCCGAAGTACACGAACCGAGCCAGCTTTGTCTTTCCCTGAATTGATACTTAGTACCC
>JBAXON010000385.1:0-1757 GCA_037133255.1 Deltaproteobacteria bacterium | reverse complement strand
CTCCGTTGCAGATTTAGATTCTTACCTTGCGCAATCTGAATCTAAATTTACAGATGTAGTTTCCGGAGCAGAGAAGAAAATTGTCTGGGTTTCTGCCAAGCAGGAACAGACAGAATATGCAATTGTTTATATCCATGGCTATAGTGCTTCCCGTCAGGAAATAGCTCCACTTGCCGATTTAGTCGCGAAAGATTTAAAAGCCAATCTGTTTTATACAAGGCTGACAGGTCATGCCAGAAACCCGGCGGCGTTTGCAAATTCTAGCGCCAATGACTGGTTGAACGATTCAGTAGAAGCTCTCGAAATCGGGAAAAAAATTGGCAAGAAAGTTATTCTCATGGGGACATCTACAGGCAGTGCGCTCATATTATGGCTTGTAAATCAGGAACAGTACCAAAAAGATGTAGCCTCTATCATTTTTATTTCTCCCAATTATTATCCGGCAAGCAAGATGACCAAGCTATTTCTTTATCCTGCCGGCATCGGTTTTGCCAAAATAATCTATGGGAAAGAAAGATCCTGGGAACCAAGAAACGCGCAGGAAGGCAAGTATTGGAATCATCAGTATCGCTGGGAAGCGATTACCCCCATGATTGTTCTGGTCGAACATATCCAAAACATTTCGTATGAAAAAATTAACGTTCCTGCTCTATTTCTTTATACCGAACAGGATAAAGTCGTTGATACGAGTGAAATTGTAAAAAAATTCGAATTATTTGGAAGCAAAGACAAAAAGTTGCTCAATCTTAGCCAATGTAAAGACCACATTATGGCAGGAGATATCCTTTCGCCGGATACTACACCGTTGCTTCGTTCAGAGATTGTCGGATTCTTAAAAAATACTTTAATTGACAGGAAAACGTCATGGAAAAAATAATTACTATTTTGATTATATTTCTTGCACTTACCGGGTGCGCCGGAAGACAGAGCCCGGTACTTTATCCTAACGATTATATGAAAATCGTCGGAGAACCTCAGGCACAGAGCGACATTGAGGAATGCTCTCAACTGGCTGATTCCTATGCTAAGGCAAATCCGGGGGCAAAAGTTGTTGGCGGCGCAATCGTCGGCGGTGCCGGTGGAGCTCTCGTTGGCGGGGCAGTAGGAGCGGTGACAGGCAGCATCGGCCGCGGCGCGTTAGTAGGCGGTGTTGCCGGTGCCACAAGCGGGCTTGCGCGAGGCATCTACAAGGCATCCCAACCAAGCCCTGTTTATAAGGCCTTTGTCAACCGCTGTCTGAAAGATAAGGGGTATGATCCGATAGGCTGGGAATAAAGATACCAATTCTAAATCAAAGCGCTATCTTTGTTAGCAGCGTCGTCGGCTTCCTCAACGTATATAAAATACGCCTCGTCGCCTCCTCCTTGCCGCCTCGATATCATCTTTGATTTAGAAATGGTATAGTTTCTCGTATGCTACTTTGAAAATACCTCTTTTATAAATTCCAGTACTTTCGTTTTTACCTGATCTGATTCTTTTCCTCGCAGTATGCCATGATGATCGGCATTTATCTGAACAAGCTGCTTGTGCTCCGATCCTAAGTTGGAAAATATTTCCAAACCACTTACCGGATTAACAACAGGATCGTCCGAGCCCTGGATAACAAGTGCCGGCTCTATTACGCCCATAAGCCGGCTTTTAACAACTTTCATCAGCTTTTCGAGTTCGTAGACGCCACGTACGGGATTACGAGAGTAATTGATAGTTGGATTTTCCGGATCATTGCTGACAAATTCCATTTTGCCTTTGCCTGCGTT
>JBAXON010000384.1:0-1759 GCA_037133255.1 Deltaproteobacteria bacterium | reverse complement strand
CGATTACATTCGGCCCCTTATGGTGGTTTATTTTTTCATAGAGAGGCCCTAAAGATATTGGGACTTCCCGACCCTCTTCTTTTCCTTTATGCAGATGACTTGGCATATACACTTAATTTTACCTCCCATAGTGGAAACCTCTTTCTTGTTCCCGACAGTCGCATAACCGATCTAGAACCAGTGTGGAACGCCACAGGTGGCAAAACTACAAATATACATAGGAGATTGAAAGTCTTATCATCGGCAAAAACTTATTATGAAGTTAGAAACAGGATTTATCTGGGAAGAACATTATTCCCTGGACATCCATTGATGTATTTGCTGAATAAGTGGCTTTATATAACATTGTTGGGATTGCTTGCCATCTACTATCGCTGCGGCGATCGCTTTAAGCTGATACTGCGCGCAGCCAGTGACGGTGAAAAAGGTCGTCTTGGAAAACTAATTTTTGAGAACGTACCATAATGCCCATTGTTTGCGCCATCATTCTTGATTATTTTGGAAGCAGCAAGACCATTGCCTGCTTAACGTCTCTGATTGATCAGGGGCTTGATACTGTGATGATTGTTGACAACTCCGGAGATAGACAAGCGAACATGCTGTTGCAAGATGCGCTGGGGGAATTAAGTCAACGCAAAGTGCCATTTACGATTCATCAAATTGTGAATCCACAGAATCTTGGTTATGCCGCCGGGGTCAATAACGCCTTGCGCTGGTTGGAGGAAAACCATCCACACCACTACTATCTTCTAATCAATAACGATGCAGAGGGCACACCTGGTATGCTGCCGGAACTTCTTAAATTCATGCGCGAACACGATAAAACTGTACTCACTGCTCCAGTGGTTGATATTGGCGATCAGCAACTTTCGGGCTATTGGTATCACCGCTTCAGTGGACTCATGTTTTCGCATCACGTTATTGGCACATTTCAATATCTCACAGGTTGCTGTCTTCTAGTTGATCGGCGGATTATCGGAGATGCCTTATTTGACGAAGATTTTTTTATGTATGGGGAGGATGCCGAACTTAGTTGGCGTTTACGGCTGGCAGGGTGGGACACAGCTTGCATAAGTCAGGCGATCGTGCGGCACGAAGGAGTAGGTTCAAGCCACCAAGGCGGTTTTTTTTACGAGTACCATTTGGTACGTGGGCATATTCTGCTTGCACGGAAACTTGCCAGGTGCCAATGGGAAATGCCGTTTCTGTTTTTTGGAAGGCTGCTGACACTTTCAGCGCGAGCTATTGTGCGAGCAATCCGCTTCCGATCGTTGGTTCCCATAACGGCATGTATAAACGCTTTGCGAAAACATAATGTTTCATTTACTGGGTGAAAAAATAGAGACTAAAAACAGCAATATTATAAGCCCGATAGCCACCGGAAACGGGGCATATATTGTCCACAAGACTCTTGAAAGCCGTATACCCGATTACCAGGTTATTCCATATAACCCTTACCGGACATTGTTTCCTCCCTCTTTGCTCCCATTGGGGCGATTCAGCAGTACCGGTTTGATTCATACCACACCAGACTATGCATTCTTTCATGTCCGAAAGAATGTCCCTCTGATTTTGACTTTTCATAATTATGTTCTGGATCGCTTCATGCGGGATTACAGCAGCGCATTACAGAATATTCATTACCAAACAGACTTAAAAATATTAACAAAATTGGCTGTTGTAAAAGCTGATACCCTAACTGCGGTGAGCCAATTTACGGCAGACTTGGTAAGGCGTGAGATGAAACTGGCGGCTAAGA
>JBAXON010000383.1:0-1770 GCA_037133255.1 Deltaproteobacteria bacterium | reverse complement strand
GGCATTGGTAATAAAGCATTTGGACCCGTTTAAAATATAAGTCCCGTCATCTTGCTTGACGATGAAAGTTGTCATCATTGAATTGTCGGAACCGGCACCGGGTTCAGTCAGACAAAAGGAAGCCAAAAGTGGTTTTTCCACAAAAGGCCGCAGAAATAATTCTTTTTGCTCTTCTGTGCCATGCAGGCTGACGACAATATTGGCCAGATCATTGCACATCGCCGAAGTGGAAATGCCCGTATCACCGTAAGAAATTTCCTCGATGATCAAAGCTGAAGACATCGTATCTACCTCAAAGCCTTTGATCGTCTCGGGAATGCATAGATTAACTATGCCCATTTCCCAGGCTTTATTAATGATGGACCAGGGGAAAGCGTGAGCTTTTTCCATCTCTAAAATGTGCGGCGTGATTTCATTTTTCACGAATTTACGCACAGTATCCAGATACATTAATTGATTCTCACTAAAGCTAAAATCCATAGGGCACCCTTTCTTTAATCTCGGTTTTCAATTTGTCTACGCGGTGGCAGATCAACTAATTCCGTATTTCGTCTGCAGAAACTTTTCCATGGTCGCGGGATATAGTATCCAGGCCAGCACGTCTTCATCATTACGCGCAAGATGGCCAATACTTTTCCTCGCCTCCTCAATTTCCGGTGGAAGCAAGTCAGCCGGCCTGACAGTTATCGGTTCCTGTCCGCGTTTGTAATTTTTCAATATCTTTTTGGTTAATTCCAAATCAATCGGCATCGGGGTCTTACCGTACATACCCAAAACCAGATCCTTGAGCTGATTGGAGATTCGCACATAACGGCCAAAGAGAACATTCAACACAGCCTGGGCTCCGACAATTTGGGATACCGGCGTTACCAGCGGAGGATTGCCCATCTCTTTGCGTGTCTGAACCACTTCTTTATAGATTTCTCCCAGTTTATCCAGTGCGTTCATTTCCTTCAACTGGCCGGTCAAATTAGAAATCATGCCGCCGGGAATCTGATGGGCAAGAACTCCATTATCAATAATCGATAATTTATGGGTGGACAGGTGAGCACTATATTTCGGCGAGATACTTTCCAGATGTTCGCCCAGTACCAACAGCTTATTTAAATCCATCGCGGTCTCGCGTTCTGTCCCCCGAAGGGCGGCGACTATAGGTTCAATGGCGGGCATTGACGTTCTCAGCGCGAATGGCGCCAGACATGTGTCCACAACATCAACTCCGGCTTCTATCGCTTTTAAATAGGTCATCGAAGCCATGCCGCTGGTGTAATGGGAATGCAGGTGCAGAGGCAATTTAATTTCTTTTTTTATGGCGGAAACCAGATCGTAGGCGTCATAAGGGGAAAGTATGCCCGCCATGTCTTTAATACAAATGGCGTCCGCGCCCATTTTCTCCAGCTCCTTGGCTTTCTTCACAAAATATTCAAGGGTATAAACCTCTCCTCCCAGACGAACATCGGTTAATGAATAACAAAGAGCACCCTGAAACTGTTTTCCATTGGCTTTAATTCTTTCCGCACATGATTCCAGATTGCGGTAATCATTCAAAGCGTCAAAACAACGGAAAACATCAATCCCGATTTCGCAGGCTTTATCTACAAAGGCCCTTACCACGTCATCGGCGTAATGGCGATAGCCAACCAGATTTTGTCCGCGTATCAGCATGGCAAAGGGAGTTTTAGTGATATATTTTTTCAAAATCTTTGGACGCATCCAGGGGTCTTCACCAAGAAATCTATGCATGGTGTCAAAAGTCGCGCCGCCCCAGAC
>JBAXON010000382.1:0-1782 GCA_037133255.1 Deltaproteobacteria bacterium | reverse complement strand
AGGCTAAGCATTCATAAATAAACTTTAAGGAGGCAACACATGAAAAAGTCAAAGACAAGGTCAAAACAAACAAAGTCACCAACACAGCCGGTGAAGGTTACAGAGGTCAGTGTGATGGTTAGCAAGAAAGTCTCTGCGAATTTCAATTCCTGCTGTGTTTCCTATTCAGTCAAAGCATCGCTGGATGAAAGCAATAACGAGTACCTGAAGGCGCTGGACGATTTAAAAGCCGAACTTGTGGTTAAAGTGCAGGAAGCACTTGTTCCGCACAAACAAAAGATGCACGTAGAAGCAGCGGCGGCAGCTCCGGCAGAAACTCCAGAAACAACAGAAGCAACAGAATTAAATCCAAGCTAAGCATTAGCAAATAAAATTAAAAAGGAGGCAACATCATGAATCACGTATCAATCATCGGTAATTTGGGACAGGATCCGGAAGTAGCTTATACAGCTTCCGGGACAATGGTAGTCAACTTCAGCATCGCCGTCAACGAGCATTACAAAGACAAAGACGGCAACAAGCAGCAGAAGGTTAACTGGTTCAAGGTCAGCGGCTTTAACAGACTGGCAGAGATTGTCAACCAGTACTGCAAAAAAGGCAGCAAGATCGGCGTTACGGGTCAGCTTCAACAGCGCACCTGGACGGACAAAGAAGGCCAGAATCGCAGCGTTGTAGAAATTCGCGCCAGAGAGATTGAACTGCTTTCACCGAGAGCTGGCAATGGCGAAGGCACCGCGCCATCAGATGACATCAGCAACGGTGTCATCAGCGACGACGTTCCGTTTTAAATCCCCCAAAGGCAGAATATGGCGCGGGCGTACGGGCCTTGGCTTAGCCGGGGGCACTGTCACCGCTCCCATATTCTGCCTGTTGCACTTCACTATGAACATTCACGACAATCTTATTAAAATCACATCATCCAAGTAAGGAGGCTTACAATGTATAGCCCTAAAATTGATGAAGACTATATCCCTTTCCTGTATCGCAAAGCAAAGAGTCAGCAAATTCCAATGACTCGACTTGTCAACAAAATCATAGAAGAATATTTAATGCAAAACCGTCTCGTCACGATTTTGGAAGAAGATAAAACAACCCATAACAACCTGATGAGCGCATCGCTATGAGCTATCATGGCGAACGCGCGATGGTGGATGAAAAAAAGGTTTATAAAGAATTATGTGATCGCATGGGGAAAGTGGACAAGGTTTATGTTCTCACCCCATTCAAACGAACGCCGCTTAAAGCGGCAACACACCCGCGACTATCGTTTTTCAAACGATTCGCGATTAACAGACGCAGAAGTGTTCAAGACTGGTGTCACAACCACCGGAGAACAGCCAATGTTTTGCTCTTCTTCAGAAACTTGATTCTCATTGTTATCGGGTTTCACCTAGTCGCGCTAATTTTTCTGCTGCCGATGATCGTTAAGCAATGTTTTGAACGGTCATTTTAAGTATCTGTTTAAAGACCTCATCTCACCCCGCGACCGCGGACGGGCTCAATCCAAATTTCATCAATGCTAAGCATTCATAAAATATTTTAAGGAGGATTGGCAAATGATTAAAGATAATGAATGCCCATTATGCAGTGAACAACTGGCTAATAATTATGATTGTCCTCAATGTGGCTGGGCGGTTTCAGACCCGGAAAGTAACACTGCCTTTCGGCAAAGTGTAAGGCGGATGCGTCGCCAGATGCACGCTCTTTCACAATATCCCGAACCGATGGAGGAATCATTCATATGAAATTCAACATGCAGCAGACCGTCACCCGTTTGGCAGT
>JBAXON010000381.1:0-1791 GCA_037133255.1 Deltaproteobacteria bacterium | reverse complement strand
CGCCGTAACCTAAAGGTCATCATGACCTGAGAGTCGGCTCGCAATGACAATTGCGACACAGTCTATGCGCGGGAATGACAGGTTGACGACGTTTTACGAGACAATAAAATATGATGAGCAAAAAAAGAAAATTACTGCTGTGGTTTGGCTGTGTAGCCGTCATTGCGCTTGTTCTTGCAGCTATTGGGGTTGGACTTGCTTCGCGGTATATCAATTCAGAGCCTGCCCAGAATAATATTCGGAAAATAGTAACAACGCAGTTACGTGAACTTGTTACATATCAGCGCGCTTATCTTTCTATTTTCCCTCGTCCCGGTCTGACTTTTAGCCAGGTTGTCATCACCATCCCGCAGAGAGCCGCTGTTTCTGCTCAGTCAGCAAGCATCTATCCTGAGCTATTACCGCTTTTGACAGGCTCGGTGAAAATTGCCAAATTAAAGCTGGAAGCGCCCGACATAACAATAGACATCCCGGAAAAATCAGCAAAGGAAAAACAAGCTAAACCTTCTTCTTTTAAGGAAACGGTTACAGGCATTGATTCTGTTATCGCGTCAATACGATCAACCCTGCCTAATCTGGTCTGCGTATTGCGCCGGGGCAAACTTCTTGTGCGGGAAACCGGGAAAAATCAGATTACCGCGCAGGATATCAATGCCCGTATCGCTCTTGTGCCTAAGGGGATCGAAATCAGTATTCGTGGGAATGTTGAGCGATGGGGGCGCATTTCCGGCAAAGGGAAATTTTATACAGGACGAGGCACCATTACAATTTCTGATCTATCTGTTTCTGTTTTAGATTCTTCGTTTGCGGCATCCTCTGTAATATCCGGATCGGTTCAGGCGATTGATTCAGCAGAGGTAGTTCTAAGCGGAAACATCGGGCCTGCAACCATCCAGTGGATTTCTCAGACTTTCAAACTCCCGCCCGAGCAGACCGTGCGAGCACCTCTTTCGATTTCCAATGCCCATATAGTCTGGCAGGCTGGATCAAATCTGGCTGTTACCGGGATCGCGGCTGTGGAAAACGGCCCGACTATTTCGCTTGACCTGCGCAAATACGCAGGTGTACTGGCACTAAAACAATTGATTATCCGTGATGAAGATTCTCATGCCGCAATCGCGCTTACGTACGGGAAAAATCTGGTGGACTTTTCTTTTAGAGGCAACCTGACCGAAAAGGCGTTAAACCGAATGTTCGCGCGTACTTCATTTCAGCACGGATGGATAAAAGGGGACTTACGTGCCCATATCCAGCTAGACAGGCCAGGGGCATCTTCGGCACAAGGATACCTTGAGGGCGCTCATCTTATTTTACCCCTGGGCGGAAATGAACCGCTGAAAATTAGTCACGCCAGTATGCGAGCTGAAAATAAAACATTGAAGGTAAATTCGGCAACGGTTAGTTTTGCCGATAATCAGTTTGTCCTTCAAGGTGAGCTCAAGGCCTTAAAGAATGTATTTCGCCTCGATATGGATGCATCTACAGACTTGATAAACGTGGACAAAATACAGCAGGCGCGGGCCTCCGAAAATAATCCGCCGGAAAAGCCATCAGAGGAAATTTCTCAAAAAAATTCAGTGTTGCAGGGAATTATCCGGCTAAAAGCCAAGTCTTTTATCTGGGGGCGATATACCGCAAGCCCTGTGATTGCTGATGTTATGCTTGACCAAAAGGGAGTGCGCGCGAACATAACCGACGCCACGCTTTGCCGTATTTCCCTTCCGGGAAATCTGAGTTTTGCCAGGAAGAATATCGCGTTGGAATTCCAGCCGGAAGCCACAGCAGAGCAGC
>JBAXON010000380.1:0-1799 GCA_037133255.1 Deltaproteobacteria bacterium | reverse complement strand
GGGAATACTCACTTACGCCAAGTTCCAGATAAAGAGGAACAATCTGTCCCACTACAACCAGATCAAGACGCATGAAAAAAATGCTGAAGATCATGAAGGCTGCTGCCACAAACATGATGGTCATGTTTTTTGCCTTAGACATTAGCAGCAGAACAAACGGGATGATCATTCCGCCGATCACTTCAATTCCCCAGAAGTTGAAGGCATAAGGGCCTGCAAGAATCGTGGCGATTGCTTCAGTACCTGATGGCCCGCCTACGGATGTCGCAAGAATTTTCCAGACAGTAAAAATCATGGTGATGATTAGCAGGAGAATGGCGAGCTTACCCACAGACTCCAACGCCTTTTCGGTTTGGTGATCAATGGTTTTCCTGTTGATCCAGTATGACAGAACGAAAAAAAATAGAATAAAGGCGCAACCTGTCACCATGGCGGACAAAAGAAAATAAACGGGTAAATAGGGGCCATACCAGTACGGGCGACCATGCATCATAGCAAAAACGCCTCCCAGATTGGTGTTGGCCGCCACCTCTGTGATTACTCCAAGCAAGCACACAATAACGGCTTTTTTGTGTTGTTCTTCTTTCAAAAGAAAAATGAATTCAATAGTCAGAAAAACCAGGGCGAAACCATAAAGTGTTCCCATCCACCAGATATTGGAACTGAAATTAGGTGAAATTATATTGTATATAAGCATCCGGAAAGGATTTTCAATTTCCAAGCCGATGACCAGAAACCCGGACAGGATAGTTATAACTGACAAATAAACTGATCTCTTGGCAATAGGTGTGAAATTACGGACACCGAAGAGGTGAGGTAGTGAAGAAACCAGACAAAGTCCGGTGGATGCGACAACGAAAAACACATATGTAGAAATGAGCATGGCTACAGGAACTTCGCGATAAGTCCCATAGGCATGACGGGAACCGGCAATGAACAAGGCATGAATGCCTGACGCGATGCCGGCAAGCAGTAAAAGGCCGAATATGCCAACGAACATCAGGTAAACCCAGCCACCGGAAGCAATCCGCCTATAAGCGGATTGAATAACGGGAGGAACCATTCGAGTTATGCTCAAACCTTTCATGCCCTAACCCTTTGCTGACAATCGCTACATTAAGACCATAAAGCAATTCTATGAAAAAGTAACTACTCAGGATAAATCAATAAACCTGGATAATGCAGCTCGAAAATCTTCATTCAATTTTTTTGGATTATCTGCTGATTCCTCTATACATGTTTTCATGTAATTGGAAACAATAGCGCCACCAGTTTTCTTCATGGCTGACGTCACCGCTGATACCTGAGTTAAAATATCAATACAAGGGGCTTCTTGCTCAATCAAACGTTGAATTCCTCGAATTTGCCCCTCAATCCGCCGCAGACGGTTTGAAATCTTTTTTCTATTCTGATCCATACATACCCTATGGGGTATGTTTAAAGATATTGATCCAATCTGTCAAGAAGTTTTTTAAAGATATCAGATAAGAATTAAAAGCGAATTGAAGCAATTGGCCATAGAGAAGAAACTCATTTTGCCGACTTTGCGGGTATCCCTCGAAGGACTAAAAACAATTATCTCAATCTTCAAGGCCTTATCCTTCTGGGTACGTTAAAGCGGTAATTTATCCGATTTTTTATTTTCCGGCTCTTCTTTCTCTTGAAAAAAATATTCTATACCTTTTGCCGCAGCGCTGAAAGCAACAACTGCTGCTGATCCAATAAGAACCTTCTGCCACCAAGGCATTTCCTTTACCACTTTTGCAGTAGCCTTCATCATAGCGCGTATCATCACATAG
>JBAXON010000379.1:0-1810 GCA_037133255.1 Deltaproteobacteria bacterium | reverse complement strand
GGCTTAACCATGATCTCAATATCGTAGCCTAACCGGTTCAAACAATCCATCAATTTGCGCTCAGATACATTGGAAAAATCACCACGGAGCAGTCCAGATAGTTTGGGTTGAGGCAACCCCATACGACGACCGGCTTCCTCTTGCGACAAGCCAAGATTGCGCACCGCCTTGGTGATCTCAATCACGAGCCCCGATTTGATTTTCAGTTTATCAGCGTCAGGCAAACCGACATCGGCAAAAACATTACCCGAGCTCATCTCAACTTCGACGCCATCAATGATTTGCTTATGCATCACGCATCTCCTGTGAAAGTTTTTCCGCGACTTTTAGTCGCTCGCGTATAATATCCATATCTGGCTTTGGTGTTGCAATACCGCCCTTGCTCTTTTTCTGGAACACATGCAACACGAAAACAGCCTCCTTGAATTTGACAGTGTATGCAGCACGGAACGTGCTTCCTTGGGCATTTTCGACAATCTCCAAGACGCCCGCACCCCCAAAGCCTTTAAGTACTTTGGCCGCAATGTGTTACTCTCCGCGTTGAGCAAAATCCAAGGCATGACCAAAAAACTTGCGAACACCAACTGGCAGCGCCATCAAATCTTTTTTGCTACTGCCAATCCATACAAGCGTTTTTTCTTTTTGATTCGTCACGACTATATTATACCTGAACAGATATAAATTGTAAGCAAAGATATGAGACCGGTAAATATATAAATCTGGCAATCAACACCGGCAACCGCCAATGATGCCCTATATATCGGCGCAATCTTCATAAAATTAGGCCGTGCCCCGGCAACTAAAAATACTTTCACCTTGAATTTATGCTCCTATTGATGATTAATGTTATTGACTGATTGGTGTATTGTTTCTCCCCCTTTGAAAAAGGAGGATTGAGGGGATTTTGAGAAAGTCCTCTATTTCTTAAAGTCGCCCTTGCTGAGGCCAGATTGCCTGAGAATGGAATAGAATGTGCCGATCGGTATTTCTTTCCGGGGACTTGGCACAATGACTCGAAGATTTCCTTTGCGGAACTTCTTATGGCTGCCCTTCTGAGAAACTTCTTGAAATCCTTCCTCAAGCAAAACAGAAATAATGTGATTTGATGAATAGAGTTCAGGCATTGAGCTGTGCTTCGCCAATGAACATTTCACCTATAGGTAGATAAAACTGGTCAAAATTCTCATCTTCGAAATAGAGCTCAACCGCCTCTTTCAGGTTATCAATTGCGGCTTGTGCCGTCTCGCCGAAACTTGAAACATCTACATTGAGACATTGAGAAACAAAATATTTATCTTCCTGATAAACTACGTACTTAAATGACTTCATGCTTTCACCTCCACAGACCTGCTAGTTGCTGCCCCTTCTTTTAGCACCCTATTTTGGGTATCAGTATAAGAACGATTATGCAATACTGTCAAGAGGTTTATGTGATTGGAAACTAATGACATTCGTTGCCTATAGGCAGCGTAAGGCGTAGTGAGACTCAGATTTCACAAGCGCAGCGCAGTGAAATTTGTTAGTCGAACTATCCAATAGCCGAAGGATATTGGGAACTATCCAATCCGGATACACCGGATTGGGAATTAATGACACTCGCTGAGAGCAAACGGAGTGTAGCGCGAAGCGTTAGTGGTAGTGAGTCCCAAGTTTCAGAAGCGTAGCGCACTGAAATTTGCTGGACGAACTATCCAATAGCCCTAGGCTATTGGAAACTATCCCGCCGCAGGCGGAGGATATCGAAGATATCCGTGGTATCCCCGAAGCAAAGCGGAGCGAGGTTAGTATTTATTACCACCAAATACCTAAT
>JBAXON010000378.1:0-1841 GCA_037133255.1 Deltaproteobacteria bacterium | reverse complement strand
CTGCTGCTGCATATTCCGCGAAGCAAAAAGTTGCTGTTAAAAGGACTACCGCTGCTGCTACCATCATTGTTCCTAATGTCTTTTTCATGATCTGTTACCTCCGTTGTTTATTTGCCTTTATACTAATGGAATTATCGTGCCAAAATATCAGTTATCACCAATTAACATTCTAAATATTTGAAAATGTTAAATAAATATTAGGCTAATCAGATTAATCCTTCCCCAAAATACCTCTTTTCATCCTCCGCTTTTCATAAAATGTTAAAAATTGTTTAACGAAATGTGAAAACAAGGGTTGCCCGCCTGTCGAAACGGGATTAAAATAAGCCGCTGTTCTATGCAAAATATATATGATTTTTCCAATTTGGCATTGACAAATTATTTTTGAAAGGGTTAACTAAATTAAATATTTGATTTTGCAAATATACCATGCCAACAGAGAAGAACTATTGATGATACCAGACAGCAAACAAGATTTATCTAAACGCTACAAAATATCTTTTGAAAAGAAGAATGCGAATCTTTTAATTAATCTTAAAGGAGAGTTCGGACTAAAAAACCTGAAGTATTTCTCAAATGAAATTAAAAAGACTATACTTAATTCAAACCCGGATAAAATCACCATTGACTTTTCCGGTATATCCTACATGGACAGTGCGGCAGCACTGGCGATAATTCAAATCCAGAGAGATGCCGTAAGGGAAAAAATAGATTGTCTTTTGATAAATTTAAATGACGAAGCAAAAGGTATCTTTAGCGTCATTCATGGACAGGCGCTGGATCAGGGACCTTTTAAAGGAAGGGAGATCAAAGACAGTTTTTTTGTCCGGGCAGGGCAGGCATCTCTGAAAATTGCCAGTGACTTTGTCAACTTTGTATCGTTTATCGGCGAGCTACTCTCAGCTATTGTTTATACTATTTTCCACCCTAAATCCATGAGGGTTAAAGATATACTTTTTTACATGCAACGAGCGGGAGTGGACGGCCTGCCGATTGTCGGCTTGATCAGCATGTTAATCGGACTGATCATTGCCTTCATGTCTTTTTTACAGTTTCGACAAATCGGTGCCAACATTTATGTCCCCTCGCTTGTTAGCTTTGCGATGGTGAAGGAATTGGGACCGATTATGACGGCTATTCTGGTTGCCGGCCGTTCCGGTTCAGCCTTTGCCGCGGAAATCGGCACAATGGTGGTCAATGAGGAAGTTGACGCGCTAAATACCATGGGCTTTGACCCGATCAGATTTCTTGCTGTACCAAAAGTATTGGCAACGATAATCGTTGTGCCAATTTTGACCATCTATGCTGATTTTTTCGGTGTTATGGGTGGCTTGCTTGTCGGAGTAACCGGCCTGGACCTCACCGTCCACACATACCTTACGCAGTCATTAAAAACCGTCAAAGTATTTGATATCGTCACGAGCCTGATTAAGGCAGCGGTGTTTGCCGGCCTTATCGCCGGAATTGGCTGCCAAAGAGGATTTCAGGTGCGGTCAGGCGCTCAGGATGTAGGCAAATATACAACTTCCGCGGTTGTATCCGCAATTTTTCTGATTGTGGTGGCCGATTCAATTTTCGCGATTACTTTCTATTATATGAAGTAAGGGGACTTTCTATTGCACAAAGCGGATAGCAAACCGATAATTGTTGTGGAAAACCTCGCGGCCAGTTTTGGCAGTAATATTGTATTGGAAAGCGTGAGCTTTCAGGTGTATAAAGGAGAAATACTTGTTATTGTCGGCGAAAGCGGTTGCGGCAAATCAACCCTTTTAAAGATTATGATCGGCCTGCAACAGCCATCTGCCGGTAATGTTTTATTTCAAGGAGGCGATATTACGGTA
>JBAXON010000377.1:0-1850 GCA_037133255.1 Deltaproteobacteria bacterium | reverse complement strand
CATCTTCCTGACCGAGCGCTTCATCATAGAGTGCCTGCAACTTTTCAACCTGCGCGTAAGTGTTGGTAAACGTTTGAAAGTAGGCAATATATTTAGACGCCTGCGCGGAATAATACTTTTTCCCGCTGGCAATTTGACTGGCAACAGACGGAAGTTCACCTTTTTGGCGCAATTTGGAACCGCGTCCATCGCAATAAATACAGCCGCCCACGGCAATATGCCCATCACGATTAGGGCAGGTAAATCCCGCGTCAATGGATAGTTTATGGACATTACAGCCGAACAAATTTTGCCAATAACTTTTGAGATCGTAGTATCGTTTTTTTGTGAAACTCCAATTCCGATAGCGAAGCGTATCGGAATTGGCAAGTTGAACAATCCCGCCAAGCGGAGGGCACACCTCAACGCAATCTTTGGAATCATTTTCCAAAGATTGCGTTCGGGGTTCATGCTCGTGGGTGGTTTTCCAAAAATCAGGTTTCGCCAAAATAACCTCTTTTTTGTTGTGTTTTTGTAGTCTATGCCGTAAATAAATGCTGTCGCCATTCAGTGATGGGTATGGGTCAAATTATGTACGGCTTTTACTATTGATTTAATACCAGCGCAAGCGTTGGTTTAATGTCAACAAGAGGTGAATCAAATTGTCTGATAATTATGACATTTTAGTAATCGGTGGTGGTCATGCCGGCTGCGAGGCAGCTCTAGCTGGAGCCCGCATGGGTTGCCGCACGCTTTTGTTTAATATCAGTTTGGATTCAATAGCGCTCATGTCCTGCAACCCGGCAATCGGCGGCCTGGCTAAAGGACAATTAGTCAAGGAGATTGATGCTTTGGGCGGTGAAATGGGCAAAATTGCTGATAAAACCGCCGTGCATTTCCGCATGCTCAATGCCTCTAAAGGCCCTGCCGTTCATTCTTCCCGCGTTCAGTGCGACAAGCAATTATACCGCTTAACCATGAAGGGAACCCTGGAGAATCAGGAAAATCTGCAAATAAGACAAGGTATGGTAGAGAGCCTGGTGATCGAGGGTAACGAAATAAAAGGAGTGGTTGACCAAACCGGCTATTTCTATAGCGCGAAAAAAGTTATCATTACTACCGGAACATTTTTAAATGGCCTTGTGCACATTGGTGCTTCTCAAACAGCTTCTGGTCGAGCCGGAGAGCTGTCCTCAATTGGGCTTGCCGCCTGTCTGAAGAAATCAGGTTTTGAAATAGGCAGAATGAAGACAGGAACACCACCTCGTCTGCGGGCTTCGTCCATTGATTTTTCAAGCCTGGAGCGTCAGGATAGCGATCCTGAACCACTGCCATTCTCTTTTACTACTCAACAATTGCGGATGGAGCGCCTGCCTTCCTACTTTACCGCGACATCCGCCGAAACTCATCGCCTGATTCGCGATAATATTCAATCATCTCCACTTTATGCCGGCACTATTAAAGGAATCGGTGCCCGCTATTGCCCGTCTCTGGAAGATAAAGTTATGAGATTCCGGGAGCGCGAAAACCATCCTGTTGTGCTTGAGCATGAAGGACTCGATACTCAGGAAATTTATGCCAAAGGCTTAGGCAATAGCCTGCCTCTGGAATTGCAACATCAAATAGTCCGCAGTGTGCCGGGGCTTTCGCAGGCCGAAATTATGCGTCCGGCTTATGCCATTGAGTACGATTTTGTTCAGCCGACGCAGCTTAAACCCTCACTAGAAACAAAATTAATTAAAGGCCTGTATCTTGCCGGTCAAATCAATGGAACTTCCGGTTATGAGGAGGCAGCCGCACAAGGCCTGTGGGCAGGGATTAATGCCGCACAAGCACTGAAGGGAGAGCAGCCATTTATTCTCGATCGCTCA
>JBAXON010000376.1:0-1870 GCA_037133255.1 Deltaproteobacteria bacterium | reverse complement strand
TTATAGTTTCACGATAAGCTACGCGGGGATTTCCGGTAGTAACTTCGGCATCGTATTCCCTCTTCATTCTTTCCACATAAATTTCCAGATGCAGTTCGCCCATTCCTTCGATGATCGTCTCATTTGTTTCCGGATCAACAAAAGTCTTGAATGTAGGATCTTCTTTGGAAAACCGGTTCAATGCTTTCGACATGGACATCTGCGATTTGTTATCTTTAGGTACGATGGCCAGTGAAATAACCGGTTTGGGCACATACATGGAAGTCATCGTCATATTGATACCTGGAGAAACAAACGTATCACCTGATGAACATTCAATTCCAAATAAAGCACCAATATAACCGGCGCGCAAACTATCTACTTCTTCCATTTGATCGGCATGCATCCGCGCAAGCCTGCCTACTTTTACTTTTTTGCCATTACGGACATTGACAATAGTCGAACCTTTCTCCACTGTACCCTGATAAACACGGATGTAAGTCAATTGTCCATACTTTCCGTCTTCGAGTTTAAAGGCCAGAGCAACAATTGGTTTTTCCGAATCACTTTCCAGCACAACCTGCTCTTCATTTTTATCCATATCCAAAGCGATGTTTTCTACCTCCGATGGACATGGCAAAAGATACGTAACACCATCGAGCATGGGCTGCACTGCCTTGTTTTTATATGCTGAACCCATATAAACAGGGGTGATTTCTCTTTTTAATGTACCTTTACGCACAGCAGCATAAAGCATTTCCGACGATATTTCTTTTTCTTCCAAGATGGCTTCGGTTAAATCATCAGAAAAGAGTGAGGCGGCATCAATGAGCTCTTCTCTTTTTGTTTTTGCTTCTTCCAGCAGTTTTGCCGGTATTTCTTCTGTGCGGACAGTTTCTCCATTATCGCCATCAAAATACAGAGCTTTCATTGAGACAAGATCAACCACACCTTCCACGTCCGTTTCCAGACCGATTGGTATTTGCATGGCCACAGCGTTATGTCCCAATTTTGTCCTGAGTTGGCTGATTACCCGGAAAGGATTGGCGCCACTGCGATCACACTTATTGATAAACGCGATGCACGGAACCTTATATCTTTTCATTTGCATGTCAACTGTTATAGATTGAGATTGAACGCCACCAACGGCACACAACACAAGAATAGCTCCATCCAATACGCGCAACGATCTTTCAACTTCAATGGTAAAATCGACGTGGCCGGGTGTATCAATTATATTTACTTCATAGCCGTTCCATTCACAATAAGTTGCTGCCGAAGCAATGGTAATACCGCGTTCCTTTTCCAGCTCCATGGAATCCATGGTTGCCCCTACTCCGTCTTTACCTTTCACATCATGAATGGCATGAATCCTCTTTGTGTAAAAAAGAATTCTTTCGGTAAGCGTCGTTTTTCCGGAATCAATATGTGCGCTTATCCCGATATTGCGAATTTTTTGATCGTCGATCTTCATTTTACTCTTTTCCTTAAAATATTTTTTTAGTTATTGCTGGACATTAGTATCCCCCACGATTCGATCCGTGCAAATATCTCATTATCCCCTACGCTGCGCTTCGGGGATCGTTCGACTTACCAATTTCAATGCACTACGTTTTTGAAATTGGAGTCTCACGAAAAATCCCCGCATTTGGAAGAATCTCTGCCAGATGGGGGAGCCACTGTACAACGAATCTTTGTGTGTATGATTTTATAGATGTTTTTTCGGAATATGTCAAGACAATTTAATCAGATAATTTAATCGGCCTCTTTCTGGTCCTCATTATTGACTCTTGAATCCAACATCTATATAATACCAAACATTACCAAGTATTTCACTTTTTTAAGGTTGGCAATTTATGGGTAAAATTAAATGGAACATCATCTGGGGCAT
>JBAXON010000375.1:0-1879 GCA_037133255.1 Deltaproteobacteria bacterium | reverse complement strand
CGAAGGCCGGTATCCAGGAAGGCATTGATAATACTGGATTCCGTGCCGCGCTTCGCTTGCACGGAATGGCAAATCAGGATTATTATACAATAGCCACGGGGAAGGAAATCTAAAATATATTTCAAGAATAGTTCTAAATGTGCTAGTACACTCCCTATCCTAATACTATTTCGATTTCAAAGGATAACGAGGCGACAAGGAGGAGGCACCGGAAGCGTATTACACATACGCTGAGGAAGCCGACGACGCAGCCAACAAAGTTAGCCAAAGAAAGCGATATGGTATGAACAATCCTATCTTTTAAGGAGTTAATATGTCGAGCAAAAATGAAGTAGAGAAAAAGTGCATTGATACTATCCGGTTTCTATCTGCCGATGCTATTGAAAAAGCAAAATCCGGGCATCCGGGCATGCCGCTGGGCGCTGCCGCCGCCGCTTTTACTCTTTGGACAAAGCACCTGAAACACAACCCGAAAAATCCGCAGTGGCCGGACCGCGACCGCTTTGTTCTTTCTTCCGGTCATGCATCAATGCTTTTATATTCTCTGCTGCATCTTACCGGATATAACCTTTCGCTTGACGATATTAAAAATTTCCGCCAGTGGGGCAGCCTTACTCCCGGCCATCCTGAATATAAGCACACGCCCGGGGTGGAAGTAACCACAGGCCCCTTGGGTCAGGGCTTGGCTAACGCCGTGGGCATGGCCATTGCCGAAGCACAGCTGGCTGCCCGCTTCAATAGCGATAGCGCAAAGTTGGTTGACCATTACACTTACGTGATGACAGGCGATGGCGACATGATGGAAGGTGTTGTCAGTGAGGCCTGCGCTTTGGCCGGTCATTTACGATTGGGAAAGTTAATTGTCCTTTATGATGATAACAAAGTTACGCTTGCCGGTTCCGCGGCGCTAACATACACGGAAAATATTGAGCTTCGTTTCAAGTCTTACGGCTGGCAGGTACAAACAGTTAAAGACGGTAATGATGTAGCCGCAATAGACCGGGCGATCAAAAAAGCAAAAAAAGATACTGACCGGCCATCGCTAATTTGCGTGCAATCAACAATCGGTTATGGCGCGCCCTGCAAGCAGGGAACCTGCGACGCTCATGGATCACCCCTGGGAGCCGATGAACTCAAAGGAGCCAAAGCAGCTTTGGGCTGGCCAGCCGATCCTTCATTTTTTGTCCCGGATGATGCACGAAAACTCTTCCGCAAGGCGCTGAGCCGCGGTAAAAAAGTAGAAAATAAATGGCAGGAAGATTTGGATGCTGCAAAGCTTGCTCAGCCGGCAATAGCCGCTGAATTTCAGCGCGCAATTCACGGTGAAATGCCCGCCGACTGGGAAGCTGCTTTTACCGAATTCCCCGCTGGCTCCAAAGATATCGCCACGCGTAAAGCATCAGAGACGGTAATGCAGGCAATCGCCGCTAAAATTCCGGAATTTGCCGGAGGGTCTGCTGATCTCAACCCTTCCACATTTACCTGGCTCAAGAACTTTGGTGATTTTCAAAGCCCTGCTACAACGGCTGAAGGTCAGCACGGAATGGTTGGCGGCACGTGGGGTTACGCAGGTCGTAACATTCATTTCGGTGTTCGGGAACATGCCATGGGGGCAATTGCCGTAGGCATGGCCCTTCATGGCGGTATAATTCCCTATACGGCAACATTCCTGCCCTTTGCTGATTATATGCGTCCGCCTATGCGTCTGGCCGCGCTGATGAGATTGCGCACAATTTTTGTTTTCACACACGACAGCATCGGTGTGGGAGAAGACGGCCCCACACACCAACCGATCGAGCAGATCATGAATCTGCGTCAGGTGCCAAACATGACAGTTATCCGGCCCGCCGATGCCAATGAAACAGTAGAAGCCTGGCGA
>JBAXON010000374.1:0-1887 GCA_037133255.1 Deltaproteobacteria bacterium | reverse complement strand
GGTGAAAATGCCGAAGCTACAGCCGCCAGTCTCAAAGAAAAAGGCGAACTATTTTTCCTTCTCAAGAAGTAAATTAAAGAGTTGATTTATCTCGACCCCGCTTATGCGGGATAATTCCGTTTGCGCTTCAAACTTCACCGCGCTCGTTTTCAGCGAACGTCATTGATAAAGCAACGTGGATCTTCCGCCAGGTAATCGCCGCTGTAAGCAAGGGCGCGTCCACGGCAGCCGCCGCAGACGGTTTTGTAATTGCATTCACCGCAGATGCCTTTTAATTTTTCTTCCCGCTTACGTAAATTTTGGAAAACTGGCGATTCCTGGTAAATTTTATTGAAATCCATCTCTTTCACATTGCCGGCGCTGATTTCGACAAAAGGGCATGGCCAGACATCGCCGTTGGCTTTGACGTACACAAAGCCTCTGCCTGCAGAGCAGCCATGGAATACTTTCCCTGCAAGCTTCAGCATCAGTCCGTCGCGAATACCGTTTTTTTCTAAAATATAAGGCCAGTACTGCGGACCGGCGACCGGTTCAATTATTGTATGCGCGGTCTTCTGTTTGAGCGCGATAAGTTCACTTAAATATTTATTGGCGGTTTTCTTTAATGTTGCTTTTTCAATCTTTTCCCCGCGGCCAACGGCGACCAGCTGATACATGAGCATGATACCGGCGCCGCAGCCATCGGCAAAATCAATCAGTTCTGGTAAATGCGGCATATTGTATTCCATCGCCGTTGTATTGATTTGCAAAAGGATACCCGCCTTCTTTGTGGCTTCAATTGCCCGCATCGCCAGATCAAAGGCTCCCGGTTTATTGCGCACCATATCGTGAATATCGGGATTGGCGGCGTCAATGCTGATGGCATTGCACACAACACCATGATCCTTCAGTTTAAAAGCCATTTCTTCGTCAATCAATGTCCCGTTGGTGGCGATAATGTTGGCAAGCCCTGCCTGCTGCGAATGTTTGAGCAATTCGAAAATATCCGGTCTTACGAGTGGTTCACCGCCGGTGTAAATCAATGTACGAAACTCGTTGTTGGCGGCAAGCATGTCAATGAGCCTTTTGCCTTCATCCGTGGTGAGTTCATCAGGCGCGGCCTGCCCGCTGACGGCGTGACAATGAATGCATCTTAAGTTACAGGCGCCGGTGACTTCCCAGACAGGATGCCCCGGGTAGCCTATGCAGCCCATGCCCCAGGCTCCGTTGGCAACGGGTATGGATTTAAAGCCGTACTTAAAAAGCCATCCGGGGAAATTCCGCCACCGGTTTAAATACCCCATGAGCAGGGAGCTGCCCATTTGCTTAAGCAACAGGGAAGGAGGATTATAAAACGCTTTCACTTTGTTTTTTGTTTTCATCATAATGTTTTATACCAAGTTTCTTTCAAACATCAGCCCTGCTTAACTTCGCACGTAGGATAATTCGACTAGCGCTTCGAACTTCACTTCGTTCGTTTTACCACGGCGTCGCAGATGCCCTTCAGTGTACTACGCACCTGGTATAGTTCGCCTTACGCTTCCTATCGTCAGCTTGGCTCACTATCAGCGAGTCTCATTAAAGATAAGCCAGAATAAAGGATAGCGAAGTCCCCAGATTGACGGCAATGTTCAGGCCGCATAGCACTTCCAGGGTTTTGCTGTCGTCATGTTTTTTCCGTAATGCCATAGCAATGATAGAGAGCGAAATTACCAGGAAGGGCAGATAAAAATATACAACCTTGAAAGGAACGCCAAAAAAAGCAGAAGTGAGCATCGTCATAGATGTCAACAATGATAGAATCATATAAAGGACAATCCCCTTCTGTTTGCCTATGCGATAAAGTAAATTCTTTTTGCCTGTTGCCTTGTCGGCTTCGTAGTCAGGAAACTCATTGAGGAAAATTAC
>JBAXON010000373.1:0-1923 GCA_037133255.1 Deltaproteobacteria bacterium | reverse complement strand
ACAACTTAGTAACATCTATAAGAAAAGCAGATTATAGTCCGTATAGCTTCCTGTAATCAAGCATGTCAATATTCTGCCATTGATACTAGATTTCAATCCGTTATCAATGGCATTTTGTATTTTTTCTATGTTAAAAAAAGCGCTAATTATTATGTTTGTTCATGCTGTAAGGTTTTGTTTTTAATTGCGCCTCGTTTAATTATATATCTGCTTTCGGTGGCCAACCCGCAAAACGAGAATCAACATAATATTATCTTCGATTTTAGTTATGATACGATAATCGCCTACACGGTATCGCCAATATTCCCCAAACCTAGGCCCTTTAAGGGCATCGCCAATACTTCGCGGGTCTTTAAGCGAAGCAACTCTTTTATGCAAAAACTTTAAGATGCGTTTAGCAACTTGCTGGTCAAGCTTGTCGAGTTCTTTTATTGCATTTGGAACGATCTCAATCTTCCATGTCATATTGTTTCATCACATTCTTCAGTGACACGGACTTAACCCTACCTGAACGCACAGCCCCATATCGTTTTTCTGCCAAATAGATATCTTCTAAATCATCAAGGTGCTCAAGAATCGCTTCTCGAGCATAAAAGGTCTTAGTGCGACCAGTTGCTTTCGCCAGTATATCTAATCGTTCTTCTATTCCTTCGGGTAATCGAATTGCTAGCATAGTTATTCTCCTTTGCCATACACGTATAGCAAAAATCTTTCTACAAGGCAAGGATTTTTTAAGGACATGTCAGATGTCAACTTGCTTTTCCTTGCGCTACAAACACCTGCCGAGTCACGAAAAGTTAATGCTTTCGGACGTCTATCTTCACTTCAATGCAACACGGAGATCTGTTTATTTGGTGCTAAAATATAAATAATTCCCCAAAGGTCGGTTAGATGATTAATTACCGTGCAGCACATCCATCCATCTTATTGCTTCCGTATCGGTGACTTTTCCAAGGTACATCTGCGTTGTCTTAATATCCTGATGCCTGAGTAGAACCTTTGATACCACCTCCAGAGGGATACCGTTTCTACTGGCATGGGTTGCCGAATATCTACGAAGATCATGTGGACGAATTTTGATTCCGACCTTTTCGCCAAGTTTCCTCACCATGGATAATGCGGAGGAATAGCATATCGGGAAAATCCTACTTTCCGGACTATTTTCGCAGTTTCGGACATATTCAGAAAGCCTCTTCGCGATAGATTCCGTCATAAAGGCAACTTCTATATCCTTCCCCGATTTAGGTTGTCGAATCATTAGCTTCCTGTCCGTAATATCATTCCCCCTGAGATTTAAGACCTCGCCTATTCTCATACCGCATCTTGCCTGGAGTTCAAGCATTAGTCTGTCTCTGATCTTTTTACTCCGATAAATGATTTCATCAACGCTTTCTCTGCTGAGAATATCCTTCTGTTTCATTCTTGGGCTTTTAAAAGCTTTGGCTATGAGGGAATCTTGGCAAGGATTCTTCATGGCATGCCTTTTTTCATTAATCATGAAATTAAAGAATGCTTTCAACTGGGCATATCGTAATCTCTTGGTTGACTTTGCCGCATGTTCCGTTAAGGCTTCCAGAAACTGATAGATTTGATCAGGAGTGATTGCTTCCACGTGGCTATCATTAAACTGCTTTTCAAAATGTTCAAGAATGTAACGGTAGCTATCCTTGGTTCTCTTCCTATGGATATTTTTCTGTGAGCTTTGAAATATGTTAATGGCTTCTTTTACTATCATTGTTTGCCTCCTTTTTTATAGACCTTTGGGGAAACATTTATTATACAGGATAAGCGAAGGCATGTATTATGATTTTCGAGTGATTTTTTCCGCCCTTGAGTATGCCCTTGGGTATTGCAGAAAATTTAATCCCATGATAAGCTAATGGTCAAATTCTGGAGGTGTTTTATGCATAGCACAAAAGACAT
>JBAXON010000372.1:0-1980 GCA_037133255.1 Deltaproteobacteria bacterium | reverse complement strand
AGCTTTACGATATGACTATCTCTAAGTCAAATCCACACCCAACTTTTCAATGCGGTAACGCAGGGAATCAAAGGTCACATGCAGCAGTTCGGCAGCTTTTGTTTTTGACCCTTTTACTTTCAGCAGAGCTTTTTTTATGATTCTTCTTTCTATCTTTTCCATCTCCGCGTTTAGATCAATTCCGCTATCCGTGATCTCGACATCATGATTAGTCTCAGCAGTACTGTTGGTTGATATTACCAGATTTTCGGGCAATATGATATTGGAAGTTTCCATAGCCACACCGCGTTCTATAATGTTTTCCAGTTCACGAATGTTTCCAGGAAATGTGTAGTCCATGAGCAATTCCATAGCATAAACTGAAATCATCCGCACCTCCTTGCCAAATTCTCGTGCGTATTTTTCAATAAAGTGATTGGTTAAAAGCGGTATGTCCTCTTTGCGTTCTCGAAGCGGTGGCATGTTAATGGGAATGATATTGAGGCGGAAATAAAGATCTTCACGAAAATCTCCCTTTTTGATTCTTTCGGCAAGATTTTGATTGGTAGCGGAAATTATCCTGACATCAACTTTTATATCTTCCGCTCCACCGATTCTCCGAAATGTTTTTTCCTGCACAACTCGCAGAACTTTTACCTGCAGCACCGGAGGTAGTTCCCCGATTTCATCGAGAAATATTGTGCCGCCTTTTGCCATTTCAAAAAGTCCAGCTCTATCTGCATAAGCGCCGGTGAACGATCCTTTCATGTAGCCAAAAAGCTCGCTTTCAAGCAGAGTCTCCGGAATCCCGCCACTATTAATCGGCATAAAAGGCATTTGGGAACGCGATGATTTTTCGTGAATAGCACGCGCCACAAGTTCTTTGCCTGTTCCGCTTTCACCTAAAATTAAAATATTTGCCGGAGTGTCTGCAACTTTTTTAATGGTTGCGAATATTTTCTGCATCTCCCTGCTTCTGCCAATCATACCGCAAAAAATCGCTTGAACCGCTTCATCGTCTTTGAGATTTTGATTTTCATGAACGAGTCCATTTTTCAGCAAGGCTGCGCGTACAACTTTTTTGAGATCCTCAATGTTGCCGCCTTTTTCCACATAGTCATACGCCCCTTCTTTCATCGCGTTCACCGCTGTCTCGCCGGAGGCATAAGCTGTAATAAGAATAACTATAGTTTCCGGTTTTGCATCTTTGATTGTTTTAAGAAATTCAATACCATCCATTTTGGGCATTTTTAAGTCAGTAATGACAAGATCAAAATCGATTTTGCGGCAAAGGCTTATTGCTTTAGACGGCCCATCGGCCGAGGTTACATCATAACCTTCTTTTGTTAACATTATTTCCATGAATTCTCTCATGCCCTGATCGTCATCAAGAACTAATATTTTCGCCATGATCTCACCTTTTCCTAGACATTATAACACTTTGCGTCTCTCTTTTTTCCCGGGCAATGATACAACAAATGTTGTGCCTTCACCTATAACACTTTCAACTTTAATTCTTCCGCTGTAACCATCAACAAATCGGCTGACTATCGCCAATCCTAACCCTGTCCCTTTTTCTTTATTTGTAAAAAATGGTTCGAATATCTTCTTTAAATTATTTTCCTCAATTCCGCAGCCGGTATCTTTAACGATAATTTCGACATAACCTTCATCGTCATTTAGCTTTAGTTTTTTTATTTCAACGGATAAAATGCCACCTTCTTTCATGGCCTGAAGTGCATTGATTACAAGATTATAAACAACCTGCCTTACCTGTTCTTTGTTGGCAAAGATATTGACGCCTTCCTCGAAAACTTTTACAACTTTTACCGCATTCGACAATCTATTGGATAATTCAATATTCTCCAGAACTTCTTCGGCTATTTTATTTATTTCAACTAATTCTCTGGTTAAAGGAATAGGAGAAGCAAGCAATAGAAAATCACGTACGAAGTTATCCAATTGATCTTTTCCACGTAATATAATCTGCATCAGGCGTTT
>JBAXON010000371.1:0-1994 GCA_037133255.1 Deltaproteobacteria bacterium | reverse complement strand
AAATGTAATTTATTAATACGTTCTTCAAACAACGTCATATTAAAATTATAATCAAAAATACGCCATGTTGGTTTATTCACACCAATAATATTTCCAGTATCTGGATCACATATATTTAATGATTGTGCTAATGGATTTAAAGCGGGTATAATGGTATTAATTTCTAATTCAATATCTTGAAATCGTGACATATTCATTGCACCATTGGGTTGTAAATCCAAATCAGTTGGACTTGTTTTTAAACAAAATTGATAAGTATATAATCCATCTGGTGCATTTCCTGGAGTACGATGATATTTTTCAATTAAATTGACGATGACCGGGCAGGAGGATGCAATTATGGGTTTTTGATCCTGCATTTGCTCAATATAGTCGCGGTGAGCGCGAGCTACTATTTCGGCCCCGACGGCGGTTTCTTCGGACGCGTAAAAGCCCAGTTGTTTGAGTGCTGTATCCATTTCCGAAAAATGATGATAGCCGAAATACGCGGGTGCAGATGGGGCGACTGACGCGATGAGCTTTCGTCCGTCTTTCAGCGCCTGTTTGACATCCTGTGTCGCGCTGTGAACGTCTTTGGCTTTTTGCGGACAGGTACGGATGCAGGTTCCGCAAACGATGCATAACTCAGGAACAACCTTGGCCTGGCCGTCCTGAACGCGAATGGCTTTGACATCGCAATGACGCAGGCAACGGTAGCAATCGCGGCAGCGGGCAGGGTTGGTTATAATTACTGGTTCATTCATGCTTATCCTATAAATGCGTTTATCAAAAAAAGGCGTTAATCTTGTTTTTTAGACACGGGTATGTTTTTCACATTCCCGATAATTTCTTTATAAAAAAACTCCTCGGCTTGCTGGGGGCGAATGCCGCTGAATTGGCGTTCGCCTACGCGTATGGAAACGCCTTTAGAACAGGCATCCATGCAGAAAGCACCGACAATATCGACCAGACCTTCCAGCTTTTCTTTTTCAATCAGACGGAATAATTCAGATGCCAGTTCGTCGGTGCCTCTCAAACTGCATGAACTGCCGACACAAATCGTTATTAAAAGCATATCACTTTCTCACTTCTTCCGTAAGGATGACCGGCATCAGATAGGTATCCACAAAAGCCTCTGCCTGATCCACATTTTCCACGGAAATAATTTTATTGCCTATTACCACATTGGGTCCGCCTTCACACTGTCCTGTGCAGAAACGCGCCCTGATGCGGAAGTGTTCTGATAGTCCCCGACGTCTTAATTCCGCCGCCAATCCTTCCAGCAGTTTCCACGAGCCTTTGATATAGCAGTTGGTTCCGATGCAGACACCGACATCCACAGTAGGCAGGGATTCCAAAACTTCTTCCTTAATGTCCACAACTCGCATGGAGCGGCGCTTGTAGGTTGTATGCAGGGCGTGGTGCGACGTTTCGCTATCAGGCTTGCCTAGCCAGTTCGTATAAATATCCTGAACGGATTGATTATCCTGGCTGGTGCGGATAGACGATTCCTGATCCAGACGGTAAAGCACATCTAGTCGTTGTTCCGTGTCGCTTTTTAAAAGCGGCGCGGGATTGCCGGAGCCGTTGATACAACCGCCGGGACAGGCCATGACTTCAATTAAATCATAAGGGGCGTCGCCGGCCCTCATCCGGTCAATCAAGGCCTGGGCGTTTTGCAGGCCGCTGACCACCGCTAATCGTACTTTGGATTCGCCCAGAATAATAGTTGCTTCTTTCACGCCCTGAAGCCCCCGGACGCCTTCATAGGCGAAGCTTTCCATCCGTTGGCCCATAACACGTTCCGCCGCCAGGCGAAGCGCAGCTTCGGCCACACCGCCACTGGCGCCAAAGATAATGCCCGCGCCGGACACCTTGCCGAAAAAAGCATCAACCGAATGATTGCCATTGTTAATGATTTGGATATTTTGTCGAAATTGGAATCCGATATTCAGCATTTGGAATTTGAGAAGTTCGACATTGTTTCGCTTTCAAAAGATATTGTTGAGTTTTAC
>JBAXON010000370.1:0-2018 GCA_037133255.1 Deltaproteobacteria bacterium | reverse complement strand
GGCTAAAAAGAACATCCGTCCTCGCATTGACCGCCAACGCCATGAAGGAAGACGAACAGAAGAGCCGCGAGGCCGGTTGTGATGGTCATCTAACAAAGCCGATCCGGAAGGCTGTGTTGCTGGAAGCCATTGAAAAATATGGTAACACTCTGCGGTAATATAACGGCCACCTGCATCCAATGCTAATGAGATTAAAAAGAATGGCCGTTTCATCGCCTATGACAACGGCACAGTTCTAGACACGCAGACGAACCTGATGTGGGCGGCGACAGAGATTCCGTAGATTCAGTAATTGTTTTTTTGCGCATGCCTTCCGCAAACCGGCAATTCGACAAAATGTTTGACTTCATACGAAATACACACATTTTAAGCCATATGGAACTAAACTTTAGTATAGTTGACAAACGGTTCCATTTGGGCCATAGAATTTGTTCAGAAGGCAGAAAGTAAGTTTCTATCAAAATATTTTCAAAGACGATGGTGCGATTGACTATGGCGTTTGCCGATCGGAACAAAGAAGAAAGGTTCCTGGCTCAACTCAGGGACGACACGGCCTCACATTTAGGCTGGGCATGTTTGTTAGGCGCTGCCATTATGATTGGATTTATATGGCAAGACACCCTTATGTCGGCAAGCGGTTACAAAGCCATTAACATAAGACTTTTCGGAGCTCTTCCCGTCAGCGCCCTGGCCTGGTATTTAAGTCGCAACCTGGTTGCGCGCCGCTTCATATCTTACAGCAGCGCTTTTTTCTGGCTGAGCTATGCCTGCTTCACCATAGCAATATTTATCGTATATGAGCCTGGTCCCTATGGACTAACCAGTTCAGCAGGATTAGGGAGTTTCTTACTCATCCTTTTCGGGGTATTTGCCTTTTCAAACCTGCGCTTTTGGGCGTCATTACTGGTTGGGCTCTTGATCCTCTTGGTCTACACTGTCTCGGTTGCCCTCTGGACTAAAGTAGTTTTCGTTGATTTCATTATGGGTGACTTTTTGACTGCTGTGGCACTTCTGATCGGGGCTGCCGTGAAAACTATGTTCACAGACCGAGCGCGACGCCGACAATTTGAGACATCTGAACAGCTGAGTGAATTCTACAACACAGTTGAGCAGCAGGTTCGGGAACGCACGTCCGAACTGACTGACGAGATTACCAACCGTAAGCATGCGGAAGAGACGCTGCGGAAGAGCGAAGACAGGCTGCGCACACTTATAGAAGGGACGCAGGCGTTGATACTTAGTGTTGATATTAATGGATATTTCACCTATGTCAATGACTCAGTAACCAGGGTGCTAGGTTACAAAAGTTCCGAAGAAGTCATTGGAAAATCGTACTTACATTTCGTCCATACTGAAGACCGGACTCGGGTATTAAACGCCTTTGCCCATCAGATCAGCACCCAACAGCCATCTAGCGTACAAGAGTTCCGGATTATTGATAAAAAAGGCAAAATCAAGTGGTTTAGTTTTCTATCTACCCCTGTGATTAAAGATGGACAGGTTGTTGGTCAGAGCGCAGTGGCTCAAAACATCAGCGAACGAAAGCAATTGGAAGAGGAACTGATGAAGTCGGAAGAAAAATTTCGCCTGATCACAGAAAATATGGTGGATTGTGTCGCTTTAGTGGACACAAGCGGCACATATCAATATGTGACGCCCTCCTACAGCAAAACCCTGGGATACGCCCCCGAAGATATGATTGGTATTACAGGATTTAGCCTTACCCATCCGGATGATGTAGAACGGGTGCTCAAAATCTACATTGAAGGTTATGAGCAAGGGTTGGTCGAAACAAACTATGAAACGAGACTTCGCCACAAGAATGGCCACTATGTACCCATGGAGATCGTGGTGCGGTTATTGAAAGATCCACAAGGGGGGAAAAAAGCAGCCGTACTTGCCGCTCGGGATATAACCCAACGCCGGCAATTAGAGCAAGAGCGTCGCAATGCCGAGGAGCAGTATCGCGCCTTGGTGGAAAATGCCAGTGATATAATCTTCAGGACGGACAACACGGG
>JBAXON010000369.1:0-2034 GCA_037133255.1 Deltaproteobacteria bacterium | reverse complement strand
ACTAATCTCCGTTGTCAGGATGTGATAAAATCGTGAAGACACTGCGGGAAAGAAATGGAATTAAATATTTTCCTATTTTTAGGTAGTTACGGGAAATCAGACCTTAAATCAAGGGGTTAAATTTTAGCATTAATTCGTCCATTTAGAACTTTAAATCCTCATAAAATTAATTAAAAATATTTGAAAAAAATATTTGAAATTATTCTTGACAATAAAAGATATTTCATTTAACAAAGTGATGTGACTGACCAGTCAGTCACGATGGTATTTGTTCCCGTCAGCATCCATTATTTAGTGCTTGGGGGTATTGTATGAGTAAAGAAGGATTATCCAAGCGTGACATTATCCTGAATTCGGCAATCAAAGTTATTGCCACAAAAGGATACTATTCCTGCCGTACCCTGGACATATCCGGTCATGCCGGTGTGGCCTACGGGTCATTATACCAATATTTTAAAAGCAAAGAAGACATACTGCTGTCCATATTCCGCGAACGCTGGGGGTTTTTAATTAAGCAAGTGGAAAATGTGGATAAAACAATGCCTGATCCCGTTGATAAACTCAAAGCGATTTTTGATTATATTTTTGCCAGTTATGAGATTAATCCGGAACTGATGAAAGTGATGATTATAGATATTCCCAGAGTGAGGCAGTTTTATACTAAAGAAGACAGGCAACTATATAAAAGTTTCTTTATGGGAGTAGAAAAAATATTTAAGGAAGGCCAGGATAAAGGCATTTTCCGCAGTGATGTTTCCCCTACTATTGCTACATTTGTCATTTATGGCGCGATGGATGCGACCATTCGCCAGTATGTATATAATCCTGATTTCAATCAAAAAAAATTCCCTTTGGCTGAGGCCAATAGGCAGATAATGATTTACCTGAACAACGGGATTTTAACTAAAAAAGGTATTAGTCAAGAAGGAAAAAAGAGTTCAAAAACCGGAGGATAAAAAATGGGGCAGAATTTTTATAAGCGTGACGACCGTGATGTGCGGTTTGTATTAAATGAGCAGTTGGGTATAGAAAAATTATTGGGATTTGATCCCTACAAGGATTTTTCCAAGGATGATTTTGAAATGATCCTTGATCAGGCCATCAAGATTGCCGCAAATGATATAGCCCCTACATTTCAGGATGGAGACAGGGAAGGCGCCCATTTTGATCAAGGCGTGGTGACAGTTCCTAAATCTTTCCACCACTGCTGGGATGTATTTCGAGAAGGCGGCTGGTTTGCTCTTGCTTCCAAACCCGATTTCGGCGGGCAGGGCCTTCCTCTTACAGTTGCCGAGGCGGCCATGGAATTTATCATGAGCGCCAACTTCGCTTTCTGCTGCTATTCCGGAATGGGCGCAGGTAACGGCGGGATGATTGAAAAATACGGCACCGATAAGCTGCGGCAGATGTTTGTGGAAAAGATGTACAATGGCACATGGAGCGGCGCCATGTGTCTGACGGAGCCTGCGGTTGGTACAGACGCGCATCTGGTTTCGGTAAAAGCTGTGCCGGATGGTGATTCTTACCGGATACAGGGGACGAAGATATTCATTACCTCCGGAGAGCATGACCTGGTCGAAAATATTATCCACCTGGTAATAGCGCGTATCGAAGGGGCGCCGGCAGGAGCAAAAGGTGTATCGCTGTTCGCGGTGCCGAAGATTTGGGTAAATGAAGATGGAAGTTTGGGTGAAGTAAATGATGTGGCCTGCATAGGGATAGAACACAAGATGGGACTTAGCGGTTCAGCAACTTGTGTGATGAACTTTGGCGAAAATGACAAATGCCGCGCGCATCTGATCGGTCAGCCCGGGATGGGCCTGGCTTACATGTTTGATATGGTGAATATTGCCAGGATGGCCGTTGGTTTGGAGTCGGTAGCCTTTGGCGCGAATATGTACGCGAATGTTTTAGCTTACGCCAAGGATCGCGTTCAGGGAGTTCACTTTGGGAAGAAGGGTGATCGGGTAAGGATTGTGGAGCATGCCGATATCCGGCGAATGTTGATGAATTTAAAGTCATTGACTGAAGGCA
>JBAXON010000368.1:0-2040 GCA_037133255.1 Deltaproteobacteria bacterium | reverse complement strand
TGTTGTGATGAAGAGCTCGATAAATTAAGGTCGATCAGCCGCGATGGAAAGAAATGGATTGCCGCGCTGGAGGCTACTGAGCGACAGAAAACCGGAATAAATTCTTTGAAGATCGGTTTCAATAATATATTCGGCTATTATATTGAAGTGACCAAAGCCAATGCCGCAGCCGTTCCTGATTCTTATGTAAGAAAGCAAACTCTGGTTAACGCGGAACGCTACATTAACCAGGAACTAAAGGAGTTTGAGCAAACTGTTTTAAACGCGGAAGAAAAAATTCGTGAAAGAGAGCAGGCGATTTTTATTTCCCTGCGGGAAAATCTTTCTCAATATATTACAGGTATCCAGAAAAATTCATTTCTTATTGCCGAACTTGACGCGCTTTGTGCGCTTGCCGAGGTTGCTGAAAAATATCATTATAGCTGTCCGGAAATCGATGATGAAGACATTATTGATATTCGCGATGGTCGTCATCCTGTAGTGGAAGCCGCTTTGAAAAAAGAAGGTTTTGTGCCGAATGATTGCCTGCTTAATTTGCAAAGCCACCGGCTGCTGATTATTACAGGCCCCAATATGGCAGGCAAGTCCACTTATATCCGGCAGATTGCTTTAATTGTTCTGCTCGCGCAGATGGGGAGTTTTGTGCCGGCGGCAAAGTGCCGGATAGGTGTTGTTGATAAAATCTTCACCCGCATCGGCGCATCCGATAGTTTGGTAAAAGGGCAGAGCACGTTTATGGTCGAGATGACAGAAACTGCGGAAATCCTGAAAAACGCGACTTCCCGCAGTCTGGTTATTCTTGATGAAGTGGGACGAGGGACTTCCACATTTGATGGTTTGAGCATCGCCTGGTCGGTTGCCGAATATATTCATGATTTCCAGACAAAGGGAGTGCGGACGATGTTTGCCACGCACTACCATCAGCTGACTGATTTGGCAGCGACAAAAGATGGCGCAAAAAATTATAATATCGCCGTGAAAGAGTGGGGTGAAAAAATTATTTTTCTGCGCAAGATTATGGAGGGTGGCGCCAGTCGCAGTTACGGCATTGAAGTGGCGCGTATTGCCGGCGTGCCCAAAGAAGTGATTGTGCGTGCCAAAGAAATATTGCATAATCTGGAAAAGGGTGAATTTGATGAAATCGGCATGCCCCGTATTGCCCGTGGTAAAAATACGGGAAAAAGTATGAGCCCGCAATTGAATCTTTTTGTCGAAAAAGAAGACGAAATTATCGGCGAGCTTCGGATGATCGATATTTCCTCAATGACACCACTGGATGCTCTCAATGTTTTAAGTGAATTAAAGAACAAAATATAATACCAAGGTACTTTCAAATATTTAAATATTGTTTTTTGAAAGCTTACTTGGTATTATGCTCGGTAAATAAGGCTTTTAATGCTTGATAGCCACTGGGTATAATCTATTTTTACTACAGGATATTATCTGATCTATGAGCCGAAAACGTTTGCTTGTCTTGATTTTTGCTACTCTGAGCCTGACAGTGTTGATCTTGTTTGCGCCTGATTATTTGCTCTATTCTTCGCAGTACAAGAAAGCAGACGCAATTGTTGTCTTGCTGGGGCCGGATTTTACGGCGCGTCAGAAAGAAGCAAGCGATTTAATAAAAGAGGGAATGGTTGATTATCTGATTATTCCTGCATACAATAAGACGTATAGAGTTTTTAGTAAAGGTTCGATACAGCATTTGCCGACGAATTTTCCGGAGGCAAGGAAAATGAAAAAAAATGTTGATGCCCCGCCGTTTTTTTATGAAGATACTCATTTGGAAATAAGTGAGGCTAAAAAAGGGATGTCTCGTTATGGACTTCAGTCGGCTATATTTGTCAGTTCGCCTTATCACATGCGGAGAATTAAGATAATTGTAGCGAATGTATTTGATACAAAAGAGAGGAAGTTTTATTTTGTTCCAACTCATTATGAGAAAGCGCCGGCATGGTTTTGGGAATTATCCTGGGTTGACTGGAAAAAAGTAGGCAGAGAGTATGGGAAAATTTTGTGGTTTTGGTTGTACTTCCCATG
>JBAXON010000367.1:0-2056 GCA_037133255.1 Deltaproteobacteria bacterium | reverse complement strand
TTCCGCTGATGCTTTGTTATAAGTTGTCAAACGGTAATAATAAGTTTTGTTATCATCAAGTGTAGCACCGATTTTATCCGCTATCTGCCCCGCTAATTTTCCGCCAATGGCATCACCAATTTTTTCAAAACCACGATAATTATCCACATAACTGTTGTTTTCGCGGCCGGTGATTTTTTTTAATAAAGTATAATTGCCATCCTTTTCCGTCGAACAGTATATATTGTAACCTTCAATTTCTTCTTGTGTTGCGGCAATCCAGGTTAATTCAACTTTTTTTACCAGGCCGCTGCGGGCCTTGAGCTTCTGGTTTTGCGGCGGTATATCCCTTGTTATTGCCGAAACTGTAGATGATGGGTTTGTTTCCACGCCCCAATCATCTTCAACAGTAATACGATAAAAATATTTTATTTTATCGCCTAAATCATCTTCATCAGAGTAAGTTAAAGCGCCTCCATCGCCGCCGGATGAAGGGATTTGCTTAATTTTCACAAAATCACCATCTGCTTTAGAACTCCGATAAATATTATAAGCCGCAATAAAAGTTGAAGCATTACTACTCCAAGATAGTTTTACTTCTCTAATCAAATCGCTTTGCGTCTTGACTGAAGCAATAGTGGAAAGTGATGTGCCTTTTATCGGATGACAAAAATCGCTTTCAATTCCTTTTTCATTATAAGCAATAATTCTGTAATAAAATGTTTCGCTATCCGAAAGTTCTTTATCCTGGTAATATATTTTTCCATCACGGCCGTAATTAAGTTCGCTTGATCCAATCTTAGTCAATTCTTTATAAGGCCCTTCTTCATTTTTAGAACGATATATTTTATAACCGGCCAATTGTGATTTATCATCGCTTTTTATTGGGCTGGGCACCCAGATAATCTGAATTGATTTTGCTCTTCCTTCAGTTTTTAAAATTATTGGTGAATTAGGCGCAAAGTCAGTAGATGCGGAAATAACCTCCGTAAATTGTGAATAGCGACCTGATTTGTCAAATCCCCTAACTTTATAATAATAGATGGTGTTACTATCCACGCCATGATCAGTATATTCCTTAGTATCCGTCTGCCCGAGCATTGCAAAAGGGCCTTCTTTATCGAGGGCGCGAAAAACAGCATATCCGGCAACAGCAAAACCGGGTATTTCCTGCCAGCGCAAACTTATTTTTTTTGTCCCGGGAAATTTCTGTAAATTCGGAGGACAGGAAGGCAATGATTTATCATCGGAACCTTCCCTGGCGACTTTGTTGATTTCCTTGATAATCAAATGACCTAATTTAGCAATTTCCGTTTTTAGGGCTGTCTCGCCAATGGCGGAAGCCCGTCCATTGTAGACAATCTGCTTTGCATCAATTTGGATAACTTTACAATTTATCGTAATATTTGAACTTCTTTTTTCTACATGACCAACAATTATAAAATCCAGCCCCAGCTTGGATCCGATTTTGGTTACATTATCTAACTGGTCATTTTGTTGAAGGTCATTGAAGTTCAAGAATGTTTCGAGATCTTTGCGATCGAGTAATGATATAGCAGTACTATCTTTAAGCGTGTTAGCCAGCAGGTTGGTTACTTCTGTTCCCAATCCCGATGATTCCATGTTTAAAGTAGCAAAATTAAAAACAGATACTTTGCTGGCTTCCGCTCTAGTGGAAAAGCAGAAAAAAATTACAAATAAACCAAAAAGAAGAACGCTTTTTTTTAGCATTTTCTGCCTCCGGAGAAATTCTATTTATCAGCAAGTAATTTATCAATCATCTCCGACGATTTCTGGGATATGGGTGTAGAAATACCCTTTAATTTTTCATCAAAGATGGCATTTGTATATTTTTCAATAGCCGCATCAATATTGCGCCTTTTTTGTTGAGATTGGCCCTCGTTATAATATTCTAATTCCAGACTTTGGAAATGTTTAAGGATGCCTCTACCCATATCGGAAACCTTGTCATTTGTTATTTCATCTAAAACTTCGGCTTCTGTCGGCAACTCCAGTGGATCCTGAACAATACCGGCTATGGGAACACCATCCTGATACTTGTCATCCTTTATCAACT
>JBAXON010000366.1:0-2057 GCA_037133255.1 Deltaproteobacteria bacterium | reverse complement strand
TTAGATTTTCTGGCGGGGCCGAGGGGACTTGAACCCCTGTCCTCCGGCGTGACAGGCCGGCGTTATAACCAACTTAACTACGACCCCAAAAAATCATTTTTATTTTACTCCCTCAAACTATAAAATGGTAGGCGGAACAGGGATCGAACCTGTGACATCCACGGTGTAAGCGTGGCGCTCTCCCAGCTGAGCTACCCGCCCGTAAAGCCAAAAAAACTGTGAGGTTTGTAGCAATATTGATATTTCTTGTCAAGCAAATATAATTTTTAAGACCATCAATTGATCGATGATGTATTTACCAATAAATTATGAGCCGCGCTTGCGGTAAATTTCTCTTCTTCATCGAAGGCAATCTTAAGCACTTCATCAATATGATCAACAAAAACAATTTTCAAGGCATTTTGTACATTTTGCGGTACTTCTGCTAGATCTTTTTCGTTATCTTTGGGTATAATAACCATTTTAATATTACCGCGATGAGCAGCAAGTATCTTTTCTTTTAGACCGCCTATCGGCAAAACCCTACCTCTTAAGGTAATTTCACCGGTCATGGCCATATCAGATCGCACTTTTTTCTTCATCAGCGCCGATGCAATAGAGGTGGCCATCGCAATTCCGGCGGAAGGACCATCTTTAGGAATTGCTCCTTCCGGTACATGGACGTGAATATCAATTTTTTTATAAAAATTATTGGCCAACCCGAATTGCTCCGCACGAGCTCGAATGTAGGTCAGTGCTGCCTGCACAGATTCCTGCATTACATCGCCTAACTTTCCGGTCATCACCATCTTGCCTGTACCTTCCATAATGGAGGCTTCAATAACCAGAAGTTCACCCCCAACTTCCGTCCAGGCAAGTCCTATCGTAAGGCCTATTTCACTCTTGCCTTCGTTTTCGCCATGGCGGAATTTGGGCACACCCAAATATTTGGTAATCGACTTGGAGCTAATTACCAACTTCTTTGTACTGCCATTATTGACGATTTCTTTTGCTACTTTGCGACAAACAGAAGCGACTTCTCTTTCCAGATTTCTGACTCCGGCTTCCCGCGTGTATTGCTGGATAATCTTTCTTAATGCTCCACGCGAAAATTCAATGTTTTCAGGAAGCAAGCCGTTAGCTTCCATTTGTTTTGCTATCAGGAATTTTATCGTTATTTGCAGTTTTTCTAATTCCGTGTATCCTGCAATGCGAATTACTTCCATTCTATCCTGCAAAGGAGCAGGTATGGTCTGCAAAACATTTGCCGTTGTAATGAACATGATATCGGATAAATCATAGTCAACATCGAGATAATTATCATTGAATGCTACGTTCTGCTCCGGATCAAGAACTTCGAGCAGCGCGGAAGATGGATCTCCTCTGAAATCAGAGCTTAATTTATCAACTTCATCCAGACAAAAAACTGGATTATTCGAACCGGCTTTTTTTAATGATTGGATAATCTTACCCGGCATAGCTCCAATGTAAGTCCGGCGGTGACCACGAATCTCAGCCTCATCACGAACACCTCCCAGAGAAATACGAACAAATTTTCGATTTGTCGCCCGAGCTACTGATTTAGCAATTGATGTTTTTCCCACTCCAGGCGGACCAACCAGACACAAAATAGGACCTTTGTTTTTCTTTGCCAGTAATTGTACGGCAAGATATTCGATGATACGTTCTTTGACTTTTTTCAATCCATAATGATCTTCTTCAAGGATGTTTTCTGATTCCCTTAAAGTGAATTTGTTTTCTGTTTTATCTGCCCATGGCATATCAATCAGCCAGTCAATATAATTTCTTACTACTGTAGCTTCTGCCGACATCGGCGCCATCATTTGTAATTTTTTTATTTCCTGCCGAACTTTTTTCATTGCCTCTTCCGACAGCTTCTTTTGTTTGAGTCGTTTTTCTATATCAGCAATCTCATTGCGAAATTCATCTTTTTCACCCATTTCTTTTTGAATCGCGCGCATTTGCTCATTGAGATAATAATCCTTCTGCGTTTTCTCCATTTGCTTTTTCACGCGCCGCTTGATTTTCTCTTCGACTTGCAAGATTTCAATTTCGGA
>JBAXON010000365.1:0-2068 GCA_037133255.1 Deltaproteobacteria bacterium | reverse complement strand
AATATTAATAAATAATTTTATATTTTGAATATATTATATACTGTTTGCGTCGAGCTTTTGTCTCAATTAGAACTTCTTCTAACTCTTCATTTGCTTTTTTCGCATTTTCATTCACTATGTTAACATTGTCTTCAATTTGATCCAGCTTTTCTCCTTGTTCATAGACCTGACCTGAAATTTCCGTTACTATTTCTTTTAAATTATTCACTAATGTAACTATTTCTTTTGTATCCTTTTCTCTTTCTTTCACGATTTCTTCCTCGTAATCTATCACCTCCATATTTTTAAACCTAAGATAATGATAATAATTTAATTATATTGCAGTTGAATATACCACAACAAAATGATGAATTATCAGAAAGTAAAATATCTATGACGGCAACTGTCTTTCTACGCAACGCTGATGAAATATTTACCAGAGAAAATCTGAAGGCGCAGGCAGAATCCATGATTGACCGCCTGGAATTCTTCCTGCCTTTTTTAAAAGAAAATATTGAACTATTTGAAATTGATAAATCTATTGATATTCATAATAAGTCCAAGCAGATAGTTAATCCTAAATATCAGGTACGCAACTCCATTTTTTCCGGTTTTTCCGCAAAGAATAACAAAACACGTTTTGGAAATATCTATCTTTCCGGCGCTTCTTTATTGACTGAAGCCGGTTTCGAAGGAGAAATTATATCCGGTATAAATGCCGCGTCCAAAGTGCTTATTATAGAAAAATAGCTTTAAGTGAAAAATTGCTTGCAAAATAATGTCTTATAGTTTAGTAACTATCCACAATTTTTAGGAGGATTTGTTCATGTCTCGTGTTTGTGAAGTATGTGGTAAAAAACCATCAATAGGAAACAGCGTAAGTCACGCTAATAATAAAACAAAAAAAACATGGTATCCAAATTTACAGAAATTACGTTGCGTTGATGATAAAACCGGTTCTGTGAAGAGAGTTAAAGCCTGCACTCGTTGTATTCGTTCAGGATTTGTGAAAAAAGCTACGTAATGCGTGGCAGCCAGCCATAATCTTTTATTGTTTTAGCTGACTGGTCAAGAAACAACTCTTTTTCATCAAGTTCAAGAGAATTTTTAGCCTGTATAAATAAATTTTTAATACCTTCATAAAATAAATCATCTTTGCTTTTAAGGCCGAATTTATCCGAATAGAGACGAATTCGGCCTTCAATGTTCATGATACGTTCGACTCTTTCTTTTGTCAGATAGACGCAAGCATCCTTCATCACTGCCCGAATATCGCTTTCTTTCAAATTGTAGAGCCAATGGATTGTGGATACAAATTCTTCCAGTTTATTATTAAATGTAAAATTAATCGCCTCAACCAAAAGAGAAATCGTTTCCAGTGCATTAATTTCTTTAAGAATAACAAGGTCATAAATCATCTCAATAATTAAGTGCGACCGGTAAGCCGCTTCGTTATAAGAGATTTCATTTTGGATTATTTTATGTAAATCTAAAATAGTATTAATCAGGGGCTTTCCTTTGAGATAGCAAAAGCCTTGTGATTCAGGATTGAACTCTTCTTGGTAATTCAGGCAAATTGATCCGAAATGAGCCAGATCATCAACCAATAAATGAAATATAACATAAGCTGATTGCGGATAGTTAACAGGTATCTCAGAAAACCTTTTAATATTGTGAGTTTTGTCTGAATTTATATTCGGATGAATTGTAAGCAAGTCAGGGGCAATATTATAAATATAAATGTCCAAGTCTGCACTTTTTATATCTGCTGCCATTAAAACTTTCTGGAGCAGATATGTATGGGTCAGCATGAGCATAAAAAAGTCTCCGGATAACTAAAATAGACAAACACAATATCTTTAGTTTTTAATTAAAGCCATTTCTTTATCATGATTGACTTTTTTACAATTACCACTAATTTTTTTACAGATCAAGAACCAAAGGATAATTGACTCGCATCCATAAACAATGTATTAAGAAGCAATATAAGAAAGTGACTTACAATAACAGACAATGGCGATAATCAAGCAACTACCGGTAACTAATTGGAAAATAGCAGAAGCCGGTAACAAAAATATAGAAGAATCTC
>JBAXON010000364.1:0-2137 GCA_037133255.1 Deltaproteobacteria bacterium | reverse complement strand
GGGGGGTATGTATGTTTAAAAGTGTTTGCAAAATATCTTTTGCTTTAGCAATTACAATCTTCATGACCGGATCTGCTGTAGCGGCAGATCCGATTAAAATTGGAGCGCTATTTTCTGTCTCCGGGCCGGCAGCCTTTTTGGGTGAGCCGGAACGTAACACCGCGCAGATGCTGGTTGCCGAGATAAATAAGGCCGGCGGATTAAAGGGGCATCAACTGGAGCTTATCGTCATTGATACTCAGGGAGATGCCACAAAGGCTGTACAGGGTGTTAATAAGTTAATTAAAGATGATAAAGTAGTAGCGATCATCGGCCCCAGCACGACAGGTGACAGCATGGCTGTAATTCCCATAGTGGAAAAGGCCGAAATACCTCTTATTTCCTGCGCCGCGGGAGTCAAGATAACAGATCCGGTAAAAAAATGGATCTTCAAGACCGCGCAAAATGACGCGTTGGCTGTTGCACGAATATTTGAGTATCTAAAGAAGAAAAAAATAAACAGGATAGCAATTCTGACAGTGTCGGATGGATTTGGTTCATCAGGAAGAGAGCAACTTGTAAAGCAGTCCAATGAATCCGGCTTTCAAATAATTTCCGATGAAACTTACGGCCCCAAAGATACGGACATGACCGCGCAATTGACAAAAATTCGCGGCGGTAACGCGCAGGCTATTATTTGCTGGGGAACAAACCCGGGGCCGGCAATTGTCGCCAGAAACGTTAAGCAGTTAGGAATCAAACTGCCTTTATTTATGAGCCATGGTGTTTCCTCCAAAAAGTTTATTGAACTTGCCGGTGATGCCGCTGAAGGAATTATTCTTCCTTCCGGCCGTGTCATTGTTGCCAATCAAATATCCAATAAAGAACCGCAAAAAAAGGCGCTGCTGGGCTATGTAAACAGCTATCAAAAGCTCTACAAGCTTGAAGGTGATCATTTTGGCGGTCATGCCTGGGATGCGATGATGCTGCTCAAAGGCGCCATTGAGAAAGGCGGCGTTAATCCCGCGGATATTCGTGACCAACTGGAAAAGACGAAAAAATTTGCCGGCATCGGCGGAACATTCAACTATTCTCCGCAAGACCATGCCGGATTAGCTAAAGACGCTTTTGTTCTGGTGCAAATTAAAAATCAGGCATGGACTTTAGTTAAATAAAAAATTAATGGATACATCGCCTCAATTAGTACAGTACATTTTATCCGGTCTTTCCAACGGCGCGATCTACGCGTTGATTGGTTTTGGTTTTGCCATTATTCATAACGCGACTGGCATTCTTAATTTTGCCCAGGGTGAGTTTGTCATGCTGGGTGGTATGCTGACAATATTTTTTCTGGTATTTTTGCAGTTGCCTCTTGCCCCGGCAATTGTATTGGCCATAGCAATTGCTACCATCGTTGGCATTGCCTTTGAACGCTTGGCGATAAGGCCGCTCAAAAACGCTAAGCCGATGAGCCTCATTATCATCACGATCGGCGCCAGTATTTTCATCCGTGGCGCGGCAATGCTGATCTGGGGAAAAGATACTTCCGCGTTGCCCGCTTTTTCTGGTAACGATCCTCTATATATTGCCGGAGCTACTATATTGCCGCAGCATCTCTGGATTTTCGGCATAAGCATTGTGATCATTATTCTAAACAAGGCATTCTTTAATTTTACAATTACCGGAAAAGCAATGCGAGCATGTGCCTATAACTCTTATGCCGCAAGCCTTGTCGGCATTGACGTCAAAATTATGGTTTTGCTCTCCTTTGTCATCAGCTCCGCTATCGGATCAATGGCCGGCATTATCATTGCTCCGCTCACGATGACATCCTATGATGTGGGCATCATGCTGGGCTTGAAGGGATTTATCGCGGTGATTATCGGTGGAATGAGCAGTGGTCTGGGGACTGTACTGGGAGGCCTTCTGCTGGGGCTTTTGGAATCATTGGGTGCGGGCTACATCTCGGCAAGCTATAAAGACGCCATCGCTTTTATGATCCTGCTTTTGATACTGTTTGTTCGACCGGAAGGATTATTCAAAAAGAAGGAGACACAGAGAGTTTAAAGCCTTCATCTTCCTTTGTTATTTTACATAATACCGAGTTGCTTTCAAAAAATAAACTATGAATTTTTGAAAGCTTACTTGGTATTATACC
>JBAXON010000363.1:0-2138 GCA_037133255.1 Deltaproteobacteria bacterium | reverse complement strand
CCAATTATTTTTGTTCACGCGACAGGGTTTATGCCCTGGCTTTGGCATCCGCTCATCAACGAATTTGTGCCGCAAAACAGCGTCTGGGCGCCGTTTATTTGTGATTATCGCGAATGTAATGCTCAGGCAGGCGGCCTTAGTTGGGAGACAATTTCCCGTGATTTATCCACTTTTTGCAGCAAGCTAAAGATAGAATCTCCTTTGATTGTCGGGCATTCCATGGGTGCGACCGTCTCGACACTCGCTGTTGCCAATTACGGCATAAAACCACGCGGCCTGATTTTAATTGAACCGATCTTTTTGCCGGAAGAATTCTACGCAATGGAAGTTGATATAAAAAAGCATCCTTTAGCCTCTAAATCAATTAAAAGAACAAATCATTGGAATGACGAAAATGATGCCTGGTCTTATCTAAAATCAAAATCACTTTTCTCCAGTTGGGATGAAGAGATTCTGCAGTTGTATCATAAATACGGCATGCAAAAACAGGAAGAAGGAAACTTAAAACTGACCTGTTCGCCGCAAAATGAAGCGGCAATGTTCATGGGCGGCTGGGATATAAACCCCTGGCCGTTTCTGAATAAAATAACATGCCCGGTTCTGGTTGTGGAAGGAGAAGATACCGAAAACAAAGGGTTTGTTGATGTTCAAAAAGCTGTATCCATTTTTCCACACGGGCAATATAAATCAGTAGCACAAGCCGGTCATCTGATCCCCATGCAAAAACCAAAGGAAATTATCCGGATTGTGAAAGAATTTAATGAGACTCCAATATGACAAGCAAAGCGAAGTCAGATTGGTAAGTCGAATTATCCCGCGAAGCTGAGGGTAATGAGACCCATATTTCAGAAACGTAGTGAACTCTATTTCCCAAGCTTTGCCATAATTCGTTCCTGATACTCGGTAATCTCATGCCTTAAGATATCAAGATCGGCAATGCGATCATCGAGGCGTTTGAGGTGATTCCCCAAAAGCTCCGAAAGGCGTTTGAGCAACTTTACGTTTGATTTCTCAATTGTCCACATTGCTTCAAGTTCCTGCATTTCCGATAGTGTCATGCCCATTATTTTCAGCCGCTTGATCAGTTTCAGACGCCTAAGGTCTGCTTCTGTATATACGCGACGACCGCCTTCAACTCGTTTGATAGAGTTAAGCAGGCCAATTTCTTCGTAATAGCGAATCGTCCGCTGGCTCATTTCCAGGTTTTTGGCCAGCGTTCCTATTGAGATGACTTTATCGTCCATAGATTTTCACCAATTATTCGCAAAACTCCGCAATCAGGTTTTGTATGTTTCCTTAAGTTCCCTTTTTAAAATCTTCCCTGCTGGATTTTTAGGTAGCTTGTCGGCGATGATAAGCCTCTTGGGACATTTAAAACCGGCCAGTTTCTCCTTGCAGTAGGCGATAATTTCCTTCTCGTTTAGCTGCACGCCATTCTTCGGCACGACTACGGCTGCTACGATTTCAATCCACTTGGGGTCGGAAAGTCCGATCACTGCCACTTCTTCGATGCCCGGATACTGGTACAGCACTTCTTCAACTTCGCGGGAGGCCACATTCTCACCTCCGGTTTTGATCATGTCTTTTTTCCTGTCCACAACATACAAGTAACCATCGCTGTCAAATCTGCCCAAATCGCCACTGTGGAACCAGCCAAACTCAAAGGCCTCGGCAGTTTTTCCCGGATCGTTGAGATAGCCGGTCATGACATGGCCTGAGCGATGGACAATCTCTCCTACGGTATCCACGGGGACAAACTTCCCTTCATCATCCATCAAGCGGGTTTCCACATTGAGAACCGGTTTGCCTGCCGACCCCGGCTTCAGAAGCTGATCTTCAGGTTTCAGGATGGTGGCCACCGGTCCCATCTCGGTCTGGCCGTAATAGTTCCAGAGCTTCAAGCCGCGGAACGTGACGGACAGCTGCTTGATGATTTCCACCGGCATGATGCTGGCGCCGTAGGCCGCTTTTTTCAGGCTGGCGTGGTTGTAGTTTTTAAACTCAGGGTTATTCAAAATGCCGATCCACACGGTAGGCGGGGCGAACATGTGCGTGATCTGATATTTTTCAATAAGCCTGATCATCTCCAGCGGATCCGCCTTGTGCATGATGACATTGGTGGCGCCGATGTACAGATA
>JBAXON010000362.1:0-2139 GCA_037133255.1 Deltaproteobacteria bacterium | reverse complement strand
AATTTTAATTCTTATCCTAAATTAAAACCATTTACACAGTTAGATTTGCACTCCCGATTGTTTTCACTATTCCATTGTGGACTACTTAAAGAGAAGACTGTAATGAATATAAATAACTCTTATATTAATAATAATTATTTTACTCGTTACTTGTCACTTATTACTCGCTACCTGTTACTCATTTCTTGTTACCTGTTACTCGTTACTTATTACTTTTACCAACCACCCCTTTGTGCAAATGCCGTCAAGCAAAGGAATTGCTGATTATCTTTGTCAAAATAATGGTGCAATCAGAGTATTTGAATTCTATTTGAGACACAATGAAAGATAAAAGAAAAATAGATATTAAACCGAGGATGCTATCTGTTGAACAAACTGCTCAATATGTTGGGTTGGCGGCAAAGACCATCCGTAACAGGATAGGGCCGAAAGCTGTAAACCCATTTCCGGTAAAGCCAAAGCATATAGGGGGAAGAGTATTGTTTGATGTGAAAGATTTGGATGCCTTTATTGATGCTTTGCCCACTACATGATTATTGTAATGTTCTACTACTTTTTACAATTATATCAAGTTTTTGCAACTATATGGTCAACGGTTGGTCAACAGATAATCTATAACAAGATTTGACATATAGGCATATGGTCTATATAATATAATCATGGAACGAGAGGAATTAAAGAAATGGCGAGAGGTCAACGGATATAGTCAAGGGCAACTTGCCCGTATCTTGGAGGTAGATGTTATGACTGTATCACGTTGGGAACGAGGAATCATGAAGATGCCTTCTTTCCTGAAATGGGCTTTGGCCTATCTGGAACTGAAGGGAAATGCACTTAAACCAAAACTAAAACGAGAACGAAAAAAGAAAGGAGAAAGTGGAGATGGCAATTTTAGCAGAATGTCCAGTTTGCCACAAAAAGCGAAGCGTAAGTAACCGTTTATGCGATTGTGGCGAAGACTTGGTTAAAGCCAAGAAATCAAAGCGTGTCCGTTACTGGATAAATTACAGGCTTCCCGGCGGTAAACAAAAACGGGAATCTGTTAGTTATTCCATCGAGGAAGCTAAAGACGCAGATGGAAAGCGGCGAAGCCAGAAGAGGGAACACAGAATCTTTGACATCAAGCCCGAAGCAAAGATGAGTTTCAATGAATTAACAAAGTGGTATATTAATCTGGAAAGCGTTAAAGCATTGGCTAGGTATTCCATTCTTAGAATCAATCTAAACACATTCAATGCAGACTTCGGAGATACTATCGTCAATGCTTTAAAGCCTGCTGACCTTGATAATTATCAGGCAAAGAGGAAAGCCCAAGGTCAGGCAGATTCATACGTTGACCAACAAATTGCAATGGCAAGAGCTATGGTCAATAAGGCTTTTGATAATGACATCGTAAGCGGTGACACCATCAAGGTGTTTAAACGAGTCAAGAAGCTACTCAAAGGCAATTCCAATGCAAGGGACAGGGTTCTTTCCCAAGATGAGTTTAGCGGGCTTATGGAAGCCCTTCCTGCACACACAAAGGCAATCGTGGCAACGGGGTATTATGGCGGCATGAGAAAAGGCGAAGTTTTAAATTTGACATGGAATCATATTGACATGAAAAGCCGAATCATTAGCCTTAAGGCTTCAGAAACAAAAGACAAGGAAGCCCGGAAGATTCCCATTTGTGACGGTCTTTATGAAATCCTGTCAAGTATTCCAAAGGCTATTCACGACAACCATGTTTTCCTATTCAAAGGGAAACCCATTAAGGACTTTAGAACAGCATTAAGAAGGGCTTGCGGAGATGCCGGTATTCCTTATGGCAGATATACGAAAGACGGGTTTGTCTTCCATGATACCCGGCATTGTTTCAATACGAACATGAGAAGGTCAGGAGTCCCGGAATCCGTCATAATGAAAATCACAGGTCATTCTACAAGGGAAATGTTTCTCAGGTATGATACCGTTGATTCCAATGACACCCGGAAGGCAGTTGCTCAAATGGAAGGCTTTTTGAAAAGTGTTGACCAAAACGTTGACCAAGTGCCCTCAAAAGCGGAAGAGGGTTAACCGATGAATCAGCTAACCCCCTGTTTTTCTTAATGGTGCCGAAGCCGGGACTTGAACCCGGACGGATTTTGTCCACTACCCCCT
>JBAXON010000361.1:0-2180 GCA_037133255.1 Deltaproteobacteria bacterium | reverse complement strand
GCTTCCTAAACTACACAAAACTTCAACCTCTATAAAGATGCAGGATTTCAATCTAAAATAAACACAATTCAAGCTCAACAAACATCAACAGCACAAATTTTGCGGTCTATATTACTTGACATACAAGCGAGGCTTTCCTATACTTCCTTCCAATAAAAGCAAGTTCCTACCAAATATTCAGGAGGCAGCTATGAAGAAAAATATTAACTTTGGTAAAGGCATCAAGATCGTTTTAATTTCATTCCTGTCAGTTATTGTTTTATTATGCGGAGGAGGCTTCGCCTATTACCTGTTCATAGTTAAAAGTCCCCAGCCAAAGATTGAAGGCAGCCTGCAGGTGAAGGGACTTAAAGCCGGTGTGGAGATAATCCGTGATGCAAACGGCATCCCGCATATATACGCAAAAAACATGCATGACCTTTTCTTTGCACAGGGATATGCCCATGCGCAAGACCGCTGGTGGCAGATGGAATTCTTCCGTAAAACATCCGGTGGCCGCATACAGGAGCTCACCGGGAAAAAAGACCGTCTGGTAGGCACAGACATCTACCTTCGCTCTCTCGGCCTATACGAAGTATGTAAAAAAGAGTATGACTCTTATACCCTCGACCAGCGCGCTCCGTTGGACGCATTTGCTGAAGGAGTTAACGCATATATTTCAGTGCGTTCACCTGGCCAGCTGTCGGTAAATTACAGAATACTCGTCCTAACTGGCGTGAAATTTAAAATCGAACCATGGTCTCCGCTGGATTCACTGGCCTTTGCCAAGATCATGGCCTGGGATCTCGGATTAAGCCGTGACCCGGAGATCGCTCGCACTAAACTTTACAAACTACTCGGCGCTGAGATGGCAGAGAAATGGCTGGTACCACTCATTTCTATCGCTCAAAAGAACACAACCTTATTAGATGAAGATATTCAAAAGCTAAAAAAGTCCGCACCTTCAGGATCTTCACGTTTCAATAGTGAGTATTCATAGGCGATCAGGCAGGCGCGGGCAGCAACAGCTGGGCGGCTACAGGTAAAATGACAAAGAGCGGCAAGGCGCTGCTTGCCAATGACCCTCACCTTGGCATCGGCCAGCCTTCGATCTGGTACGAAATAGCTCTCCATTGCCCTGATGATGGAACCGGTCAGGCGTTTGATGTGGCAGGCTTTACATTTGCTGCAAGTCCCGGAGTTTTAGCCGGGCACAATAACTATATCGCCTGGGGCAATACCAACGTTTACCCAGATGTGAACGACCAGTACATGATTAGGATAAACCCTGATAACGCGCTACAATACGAATGGGACGGCAGGTGGCGTGATATGACCGTGCGTGATGAGAAAATATCTTTCGGTGATGGCAAGCCTGCGATCAATTTTAAAGTGAGAGTAACCCATCTCGGCCCTATCATCAATGACAATAAATATGATTCTAAAACCGGCGAAACCGACGGTTATAATAATAAAGATCCGCTTGCACTGCGTTGGACAGCGCTTGAGCCAAGCCGTATCTCCCTGGCTATTCTTGCGCTCAGTAAAGCCAGGAATTGGGACGAATTCCGCAGCGCCCTGAAATACTGGGACGTGCCCTCGCAGGCCATTATTTATGCTGACATAAAGGGCAATATCGGTTTACAGATGCCCGGCAAAATACCAATACGTCCAAAGAATTATTCAGGGCAGGTGCCAGCACCGGGATGGACCAGCAAGTACGAATGGAAAGGATATGTCCCTTATGATCTTATGCCGCGCATTTACAATCCTTCACGCAGTTTCATAGTGGCAGCCAACCAGGAGGTCGCACCGCCGGAATATTATGAATTCCTTAATCAGAAGCTCGGACCGGATGTAAATGCCAATTTCGGCAGTAAATATAATAAATGGGTTTACGGGTACCGCAGCCAGAGAATCTATGAGTTGATCAAACAGCTTGCGCCCAATACTGTGGCCGCTTACCAGACAATGCAGGGGGATAATAAATTCATCCCTGCTGATGAGATACTTCCACATCTTGCTAAAATTAAATTGGACGATGCTGAAGTCAGAGATGCACGTGACTGGCTCTTGACGTGGGATAGGTTCTTCAACGAGGACAGTCCGCAAGCCGCACTTTATGCTGAATTCTGGATGAAGCTGATAAACAATATTTTTCAGAACAAGATGGGCGGAATTGTTAAAGCAGACGGACTGGA
>JBAXON010000360.1:0-2209 GCA_037133255.1 Deltaproteobacteria bacterium | reverse complement strand
TCCATGTGGAGGTTGTAAAGATAGACGGAGAAAGAAAAACCATTTGGAGAGATACATTCCTGAGGATCGGCGAATTAAAAGAAAAGCAATTTGGTGGTATCGAAGCAAGTCGGGTTACGGTTTATCTTGATAGCTTCTTTATAAATGGTGGAGGGCTCAACGAAATCGAAGTAATAGGTAACTTCTTAGATTCAAGTAGCATAACTTCGACTCATCCGAAGACTATTGTACAGAAAGAAGACAGCTTCAAAAGTCCTGTTCAACAGGCCATTGGGCAAAAATGGGCAGTAGTAATTGGAATTTCTAAATACAAGGATTCCCGGGTTGCCGGATTAAGATATGCATCCGCTGATGCGCGCTCGTTTTATGATTGGCTTATTTCCCAACAAGGCGGCGGATACGCACCTTCACAGATCAGATTACTCTTAGATTCCGGGGCGACGGCTGAGAGTATCAAGAATGCCTTGTTCAGCTGGTTAAAGCAGGCACTTGAAGAAGACATGGTTACAATTTACTTTGCCGGCCACGGTTCACCGGAATCGCCCGATACACCGAACAATCTTTTTTTGCTTCCATTTGATACAAAGTACAATGATATTGCCTCAACCGGATTCCCTATGTGGGATGTTGAAACGGCACTCAAGCGCTTCATCAAAGCAAAAAAGGTAGTTGTTATCGCTGATGCCTGTCATTCCGGAGGTGTTGGCCAATCTTTTGATATTGCCAGAAGAGGCGATAGGAGCGTAAAGATCAACCCCATCAGTGCCGGTCTGCAGAATCTCTCAAAAATTGGTGATGGCGTTGCCGTTATTAGTGCATCCGATGATAAACAGTTTTCTCAGGAAAGTCAGTCATGGGGTGGCGGACATGGTGTTTTCACGTATTTTCTACTTAAAGGCCTTAACGGTGATGCCGACTACAATAGAGACGGTCAGGTGACCATGGGCGAACTAATTCCCTACCTGTCGGAACAGGTAAGAAGAGATACGCGGAATGCTCAATCACCTACGGTATCAGGTAAGTTTGATCCGGCAATGAGTATAGGCAAATAAAGTATATTTCAGGACATTGCTCAATTCAAATCCAAACTAATGTAGTGGACTTATATGTGCTAGGCAGCAGTTGCTCCTTCCTGGTATTCACAAAACGTCCATAGCGATGAAGATGCGGCATTTGAATCCGTAATAAACACTATTCACTCTTGACAAACATCGTATCCACACACCATATTTTGCGGTCAGTATTTCATTGACATACAAGTGGGGCTACCCTATATTCACTTTCAGTAAATGCAAGTTCTTATTAATCGATGCATAATACATCTTGACCCTGAATAAATTATCAAACATCATTCTTGACGATTGTCATCTGACAGGATTTGTTAATTAAATTTCTCGGAGGAATAAATGGGTATTACCCACGCTGGTGAACTTGCAGCGATGGTAACCGCAGTATCATGGGCAGTAAGCGCCACCCTATTTGATCAGATATCAAAGAAGGTGGGTACTTTCGCGGTTAACTATGCAAAAGTTTGCCTGGGCCTGATTTTCATTAGCATATATTTATTTATTAGTGGAAATACAGTCATTCCTTCATCGATACCCGCAGACGGCTGGATGTGGCTCTCGATTTCTGGACTCGTCGGATTCATCATCGGCGATCTTTTTCTATTCCAGGCCTTCATCATGATAGGCGCGCGTATATCAATGGTAGTCTACGCGCTTGCCCCCTCTCTGACTGCGGTTGCCGGATATTTTATTTTCGGTGAAAGTCTGCCACCGCTTGCGATTGCGGGGATGGCTATGACACTAAGCGGAATTATTCTCGTCGTAACCTCGCGTCCGTCGAATAATAGTTCTCCGGTAAAAGGCAGGGCTATTGGAGTTCTCTACGCGTTTCTCGCGACAGTATGCCAGGCAGCCGGATATCTTTTAAGCAAACAGGGGATGGTCTTCACCGATCCTGTCAGGGCTACCCAGATCAGACTTATCGCTTCGGTCGCGGGATTTACAGTTCTCGTGTTTTTTATGCAAAATTCAAAACATGTCCTGTCCGCCATAAAGGACAGATACGTTCTCCCGAGACTTGCATCCGCCTCTTTTTTCGGGCCATTTTTGGGAGTAACCCTTTCGATGTATGCCATTCATAATGCCAGTGCGGGAATAGTATCAACGATTATATCCATGACACCTGTGCTTCTCATAGTTCC
>JBAXON010000359.1:0-2234 GCA_037133255.1 Deltaproteobacteria bacterium | reverse complement strand
AATTGATTAAAGTTATTTTTTACCTTCTGCCATGGCTCACCTATGCGATAAAGGCCTTGCCCAAATTCATTGACTATCATAACCTGACTATATGCAACACGAATCATGGGAGGAAGTTTTTCCAATTGCTCCAACACCCGCTCTAATACCTGCAAATCCCAAAAATAATCATCCGCTCCCAGGAAGCAAATCCACTCGCCTTTAGCCTGTACCAAACCTTTATTCCAGGCATTGTAGATGCCGCTATCCGGCTCAGAAATCCAATAACTGATCTGCTTGCCATTTGTTTTAAGCAAATTGAGTGTTCCGTCTTTGGAGCCACCATCAATAATGATTAACTCTTTGTTGGCATAGCTTTGCTGCGCAACGCTATCAATGCACTGCTGCAATGTTTTAACTCCGTTGAAAACGGCAACGATAATGGAAATACTTGGGACAGACTGTTTCATATGTACTCTGGTTCATGTAAATTCTCCAGAATTCCATCCAGATATTTTTCAAATATCGGACCCTCAATTACCTGATGGTAATTAATTCCAAGAAATAAAAAGGTATACTCTATCGAGACAAGCGTTTGTTCACTTAGCCATGTTGAGCTCGGTTGTCAATAGTGGACATCAAATATTTTATGCTGCGAGTCGTTTTTCATAGAACCTTCTTTCAAAAGAGGCGGGAGACAGGAACCCGAGGTTGGCCTGTTTCCTTTGCCGGTTATAGAAAACTTCGATATATTCTGTAATGTTCTGTATTGATATAAGATTGTTTTGCCGTACTTAATTACCACAACTTGCCCTAAGCAAAAAATACCCTCAACTGCTGAATATCTGATTTTAGTTAAATTATTGCATTTTAATTTTTTGAGATCTCATCGAGTGTTTGTTCAAACTCTCTGAAAAATTGAGAAATCGAGAAATATGACAGCACTCTTTGCCTTGCCTTTTTACCGAGTTCATTAGCTAAAGCCTCGTTTTTTAGGAAATTTATGATTGCGCTGGACATGCTTTCGATATCTTTAGCTTCGACCAGTATTCCAATATCCGCTAAAAGTTCATGAGTACCTCCGATGTCAGTTGCAACAATTGGTTTAGCAAACATCATTGCTTCCATTACGGCATAAGATAATGTCTCATAAAAAGATGGTACGGCGACAACCGCTGCGTCGGAATAAAATTTTTCAACATCTTGTCTGAATCCGGTAAATATGACTGTGTCGGACATATCCTCTTTAAAAACATGATTTTCTAAATCTCCTTTAAGGTAGCCTTCTCCCACTATCAGAAGAACAGTGTCTTTGATCGCGGCGGACACTTTTTTAAATGCGGGGATCAATATTTCAAGCCCCTTTCTCCTCACCAGACGGCTTACGCAAAGCACGATTTTTTTGCCATGTAATTTGAACTCTTTTATTATCATTCCCTTTTCAGGTACGCCGTACGTATTTATATCAATACCATTATGTATCACCCTGATCTTTTCCGGTTCAACTTTGAAATTAGTGGCAAAAAGATCCTTTCCTGCATTGGAAGGACAAATAAATGTGCCGATTAATTTCAAGAAAAATCTGCCAGTCATGTTTCTTAAAATACCAATAAGCGGATATCCGCCTGCTCTTGATATCTCCGGATTATGAATAATGGAAACTATCCTGTTCTTTGGCACAATTTTGTGAGCGGCAAGGATTGCGGCTTCACAACAATATGAATGTGGCATGTTCAGTAAAATGATATCGGGGTTGATATTTTTGAATGCCTTGTATAATGGGTTTATTGTCAAAAACCATCCAAGGTAAAATATTTTTTTATTTTTCACCAAAACGATTCGCTTATTGTCCCGGTTTTTTAATCTTATAAATATCTCCGGTTTTGAACACAGCAAAAATACTTCTTTGTCCTTTTGCAAGGAGAAATAACAGAAAATATCTTCAAGATACTTTTCAGCGCCGCCGTATTCTTCTGAATTAGTAAAAAGAATTATTCTCATAGATATAATTTAAATCTTCTTCCCATAGCGATGATCTCATATTCTGGTCCAATACGGTGGCAACCCCTTGATTCTCATGTAGAAATCGAGAACTTTCCTTGCCAACCGTTCCCCAAACACAACCCACAAAATCACCCGTATGTAGGCTTTCGCCATCAACCAAAGCCACTCGGGCAAATGTTGACTATGCATCTTCAAGGCGCGCATATTCTCAAGCACTACCTGTGAGGAATTAGCAACGCTCCAACTAACAC
>JBAXON010000358.1:0-2277 GCA_037133255.1 Deltaproteobacteria bacterium | reverse complement strand
ATAGGAATTGTAAAATAACCCATCCCCGGCCCGACATCCAAAACCGTATCTCCTTCTTTTATATATGGGCCAAGGATTTTATACGGATTATGAATAAGCTTGCGGAAGATGTTATCAAACGTAAAGCACAACCACCAAGGGCAAACATGCTTATCGCGAACAAAAATCAAGTCTGATATTTTACTCATATTCATCTCCTTTCATTGATGGACATCCCGAATGCTTACCAACATCAGCGCGTATTTTATGTCCTTCATCTATGCTCCTTGAACTTGATATAATTTGATTTAGTGTACTGCCCCCAGAATATTCAAATCACAGTAAAACCTATTTCTCTTAAATACTCAAAAGTGGAATCATAAAACTTTGGTGGTCTGGTACAATCATCTATATCACCAGGGGGAATAACAATCACCATACCCTGTCTGGCACGTGTTAGAAGAACACGATAAGCATTCTTTAGATAGTTTTTACGCTCTTCTTTTCTTATCTGGTTCCAGCGGCTGCCAACAAATGACCAATTATCCCAGCCTTTTTCAGTGTATCTGAAATCAGCATCCCATGTTACACAAACCCAATCAAGTTCTAACCCCTGCACATGGAATTCCGTCGCGACATCTTCCAGATAATATGAGGAGCGGACATCTTCCTTTCCATCAAGAAACCAATGTATTGGATCCATCGTTGATTTTACAAATATTGCATGAGGCTTTAATCGCTCCGCCTGAGATGAAACAACGATTCCATATCGCTCTGTCCCGCGTGCTTGCTGCTTTAGCCATTGTTTTGCCTTGGCAAGATCGCGTGTAATGACGATTGGATATTTTGCTCTCACTTTTTCAAGTGTACTCCTTGCATCACCAATGTTGCGATCGAGCAATTGCTTCACCAGCAGAGAAACATGCTCAGCGCGAAAAGAACGCATAGAAACCGCAAGATGTAATGACTCGCTGTATTCTACATTTGGACGAGATTCTAATTTTTTCAACATCTCTTCTGCGCTATATTCGCTGTCAGCAAGCCAATCAGAAATATAGATATCCCAATCAGTGAATGAGCGTTCCAATGATTGAATCCATTCGCTGATTCCAGCCTCGCCAGTATTTATTTCCTGACCACCTCCAACTAAACACACGACCACAGCCCAATCTTTATGTCGATCAAGACATGACATCAGAAACTCAGGCTCAGACTGATTAAAATTATGCCGATTCTTTTTTCGGCTCATAAAACTTGAGGTCTGTTCTAAATTCCAGGCGCGCTGCGCTTCGTCGAATAGTGCTACATGTTCTATGGGGGGAGTATCCAATTCAATAAGGCAATTATCTCGGAAATTATGCACATTCTGGATAAACATCTTAACTTCGCTCATAGCCGCGCCTTTCTTGATTTTGCGGCCTTTAGCTTTTTCTCGTTTAACTTTATCACGCGCCAATGCTTCGCGCAAAATTGCTACGAGGGGACCATTTCCAGAAAGAAAAACGCTGTAGAGATCGTTGGATTTGTCAATGTGTGTGGTTGCTATATGAAGTCCGACCAATGTTTTGCCAGCACCTGGTACACCGGTTACGAAACAAATGGACTTGCGGGAATTCTCTTTTGAGGAGCGAATAATGGAAGATACTGCATCTGATGTTTGACTGAGATTTATGTCGCTTGCATCATTACGGGAGATGTCTTCAACAGAATGATTGTTATAAAGAGCCATCGCTGCTTCAATGATTGTAGGAGTTGGACAGTATCGCCCTTGCTCCCATTGTGCTCGGTCAATCTCGTTTCCTTCACTAAAGCTCAAAACGTCTTCGATTACTTTGCCCAGTAATCCAATATTACTCTTGATCGGTAGAAGTAGCTTGTCGTTTTGTGGTGTTGTTGCAACAACTGCATAGATGCTTTTGGCTTTTGTAGCAATAAGAATTGGTGCTATTAATTGTTCGTGGCTCGATTCGTGGAAGTTCTTTAAATCCAAAGCATAGTCCATAACCTGATCTAAAGCATTTGTACTGTAATCTTTTTCACCAATTTTGAATTCGAGAATAAAGATTACAGCGCCAATAAGAATTATCACGTCAATACGCTGTCCCATGCGAGGAATAGAATATTCGAAATAAATCGATCCTTTATATGGCGGCAGAACTTCTTTCAGAATGATGATTTCTGCCAACCAAGCATCCTTCTGAGTTTGTTCCAAGGAAAATTCGTTTTTTAGCGCTATCATTCCTATTATCTCTTCAGGAGAGGTATTCAGGAAATTCGCGATTGAGTCATCGTAATATG
>JBAXON010000357.1:0-2312 GCA_037133255.1 Deltaproteobacteria bacterium | reverse complement strand
GGCCCAGATTAATTTCCTTATCTGTAAATTTTGCCCCCCCCCAAACGGCGCCGTGAATTAAACGCGCCATGGCCAAAAGAACCATGATTGTGTGCCTTAAATCGTGGTATTTAGTGTTGCATCTTTGAAATCCAGGATAGTTGCCTTGAAATAGCTTTTCCACATCGCGAAAAGCTTCATTCAGATAACGAAAATCAAATTGGGGATTAATCAGAGAGGTGATAAATTTAACTTCGTCCAATATTTCTTTATTATCCCGGACATCCAGAAGTTTTGTGTGCAAAGTATTATCATTATCGTTTATGCCGATATTTATCATCATTCCCTCTCCTTTACACTATGAAAATGAGGACGCTTTAGTAACACCATAAGAAAAACAAATATGAATGTCAATGATAATTCTTTTCCTGAGAAAAGACGACAGGGAATATGGAATTACTGACTCCGCCGGTAAGGCGGAGCGGTTTGTCTACGGGGACACTTTAATTAAAATGTTAAGAATGAGATTTGACACCATATTCATATACGACGAAAAGCCCATCTTACTACCAATGATCTCTTGCAAAGTCTGACAAGACGTAAGTGATAGTCGGATTAGCATCCGATGAATACGCACCATTCACTATATCCAGTGAGCCCATTATCCATGCCGCAGAGGGTATGATGATGTTGTTTTTGGACAGTACCGTCCCGAACCATTGCCTTGTGCCGTTATTTGTGGTGATCTCGAAATTGCCAGCGGTTTCCCAATATACGCGCTTGGCCAGTTCCTTTGCCGTATTAATATTCATTGTAGTAATAGTCTGCCAGGTGGATCCGTCCGTGGATACTTGAACAATGCCAGAATGGAGGATGTCACCACAAGAAAAAATGGTAATATAAGGTCCTGTCGAGAGGTCAAGTCGCAGAGTTTGTCCCCAAAGCCCGCCTTGAAATTTATTAAAATAGTAGCAACCTGCGTCTCCAAAATTGCTGCAATCACCAGCCTGAATGGTCAACGTTGCCCCGCCGTTAAATGTCAAATTGCCATATTTTCCGGGTGTAATTGTTTTAGATGAACTTTGGGCTACAACAATGTTAGCGCCTCCAGTAGGACATATCTGCGTCTGCATTTGTGGTTTGGACACAACAGGGCATGCTGTGGGCGCAGTAGGAAGAATACGGGGTGGAACTGACTGGTTTTCGAGCTTTGCCCCGCTGATATTAGTTTTGTAGCTGGGAATAGTCCCGCCAGCCCACACGCTGCCAAGAATAGTTGTATTGTTTTGCAGGATCACATTACCGCCGGTATGAGCGTCTTTTTTTACCTGTGAACCACTGTTTAACAGCGACAATTTTCCACCCGCGTAGACGTTCTGGTTGGCATAAGAGCCTGATTCAAGCATGACATCATTACCGGCATGGATGTTTTTTATGACTTGGGTATGGTTCTTGTGAGCTGTTAAAGTGACATTGCCGTCGGCAAAAACGTTACCAGCGGCTTTTGCTGCGGACTCTAAGATAACATTCCCGTGTGCATTAATATCTCCTCCGATGGTAACATCGGCTGAGGTTAATTTGACATCTCCATTAGCACAAAGGAAGCCGCTAACTTTTGTGCTGCTTCCCAGTGTGATTGACGTTTCGGAAACAATATTGCCTGATATTTCGACGTTGGCGGCCAATATACTGACTGATTTAGCATATACACTTCCAGTGATTTTACTGCCAGAAGGAATGGCTAAGCCTCCACTGCCACCGGAATATATTTCATAGAATCCCGGATCACCTATTCCCGGAGGTGGCGGCGGCATGTTATAAATAAGCTTCCTGTTGGACGAAAGGAAAGTGTCTTTGTTAACAGTTCCTTTGGATGTAACGATCTTGCGTCCGGTGCTGCTATCGGTAGCAATGCTGATCTTGAAACCATTGCCATCCTGCATTAAAAAGGTCGTCTCGGGCAACGTATAGCTCTTCCCATTTTCGGCAAGAAGGTTGGCGGCATAACGGATACCCGTCTTGGCAAGTTGATATGCGTTATCGTTTCTGTTTGACAGAAGCTCACTGAAGGTTGAAGATGTGGTCATGCCGTAGATGCCTGCACCGAGGACGGCCATCAGAACCATGGCAATGATAAGGGTAATCAGCACACTACCTTTCTTATTTTTTAAGCGCATATCATTCTCCCCTAATTACTAATAAGATTCATTTATCCAAACACTATTGGTGAAATCGGATGCTTGATTGTCCGCACCAATTACCCTGAGCGTGACATCAATCCGCCGGATATTGGCTAAAGTTGTTGTTGTATTACCCAAGGCATCAAAATAGGT
>JBAXON010000356.1:0-2333 GCA_037133255.1 Deltaproteobacteria bacterium | reverse complement strand
CCAAAGACCTTGCAACGGGGAAGGCCATTATTCAGGGCGACACAATGGAAGAAGTGTGGGCACTCAAGGATGCAAGCTTTGTTTACTTCTCCCTTTTTACCGTTTGCTTTTAACTTTTTCTTGGCATCATCGGCCGTAACGGAGCAGGGAAGTCCACACTGCTCAAAGTCCTTTCCCGCATCACAGAGCCGTCAACCGGCCGAGTAACAATCAAAGGCCGCATAGCCAGCCTGCTGCAAGTGGGTACGGGTTTTCACCCGGAACTATCGTGGCGGGCAGAACTATACAACTTTAGCATGGACAACCATGAAAAAAAGAGATATTTATAATCGTAGTTGAATAGCAATAAATAAGGATTGCAGAAATCATCTCGTATGGGTGGATGAATCTAAGCGCAATCTTACCTTGGCTAATATGAAGGTAATTTCCGTCTATTCTCAAAAATTACTTTGAAAGGAGCTTAGATATGGCAACGACATATAAACAAAAATTAATCGGCGAAATAAATTCCCTTCCCGAGGATCTGATGCCCCGTTTTTACCGGATCGTGCGCACCCTTCGTTCGGAGCTGACGAATAAAACAGCAGTGAAGACGAAAAGAGGTTCGCTCAGAGGTATTTGGGGAAATTTGGAGATCGATGAAACACATATCTCTGCGGCAAGAAAATCTCTCTTTTCTTACGAATACAAGGAGAAAGGGCATTGAATTACGTCACTGACACCCATTCGCTTATCTGGTATTTTACCGACGACCAGCATCTGAGCAAAAAGGCCCTCAAGTCATTTGAGAGCACGGTCAAGGAAGGCCAGATAATAGTTCCTGCCGTTGTTTTGGCTGAGATACTTTTTATAGCCAAGAAAGGCCGGATACTCCTTGGTTTCGCGACGACCGTTGCCAAGATAGAGGCACTGGCCAACTTTGAAATTGCGCCCCTGGATCTCGATGTGCTCAAGATAGCAGAAAGCATCACTGCTCCACTGGAAATGCACGATAAATTAATCGTTGCAACGGCTATTCGCTATGACGCATGTTTGATTACGAGAGATGAACAGATAACGAAATCAACGGTAGTGAAAACCATCTGGTGAAAATTGTCACTGCGATTACCATCACCCTTCACTATTAAACTTTAACTTTTTAGTGAGCCAAGCTTAAAACGAGCGGAGTGAAGTTTGAAGCGTAAGGCGTAGTGAGACTCAGATTTCACAAGTGTAGCGTCGCTAAATCTATAAGTCGAACTATCCAATAGCCACAGGCTATTGGGAACTATCCCCGAAGCGAAGCCTAGTGGGACACGCTCTGTCCCTATCGAGCCTGTTTTTGAACCTGCGCGCAAAGCTCTCTACTTGAATGTCAAACGATAACATTTTAATTTTAAAAAACAGCGGAATTTTATTCTTTCGCTTACTGCTTACTTCGGTAATGGGGCTATTTAGTTCGCGCTTTGTTATACGTAGCCTGGGGGCGTCCGACTTTGGCCTCTATAGTGTAGTTGGCGGCCTTGTTTTTATGATGGCATTTCTCAATACTGTAATGACCTCGACCACATACCGTTTTATTGCTTTTGAAATGGGGAAAGGCAATAACGAAGGCGTTAACAAAGTTTTTAATATTAGCTTTGTAATTCACATGTGTTTGGCGCTATTGGTTCTTGTGTTTACTGAAACCATTGGTGTTTACTATGTTAATAATTATTTGAATATTGAAGCTGGCAAAATAATTGATGCATTGTTCGTTTTGCGCTTTTCAACTTATGCCACTGTTTTCTCAATACTTAGCATTCCATATCAGGGTTTTGTTACGGCGCAGGAGAAATTTGCTGTCCAGGCAACTATTGAAATAATCAGAAGTTTATTGGGTTTTTTAGTAGCCATTGCAATTGTTTACTATATAGGCAACAGAATTAGATTATATGCCCTGCTTATAACCATTGTAAATATAGTACCTGCGCTTTTGTTTTTTGCTTATTGCAAACGAAAATACGGAGAAATTATAAAATGGAATTTCCAACGAGAAAAAGCCAAATATAAAGAAATGATAGGGTTTGCGGGTTGGAATTTAATTGGTGCAACTGCGCAAGTTGGTAAAACAAACGGGGCGGCACTAATTATCAATTCCTTCTTTGGTACAATACTGAATGCTGCTTTTAGCATTGCTAATCAGATAAATAGCATTGTTTTGATGTTTGCAATGAATATGGCACAAGCTGCTATTCCGCAAATAACCAAGAGTTTTAGCAGCGGTAATACCGATAGAACCATAAGTTTGGCAGCATATATTGGACTGCACCCATGGGGCTAGACAGATTGAGTTAGTGCAGTTGTACAGGGTT
>JBAXON010000355.1:0-2417 GCA_037133255.1 Deltaproteobacteria bacterium | reverse complement strand
TTCTTGAAAGTTATTTGACTAAGTGATCCTGAACCGTACTTAACTTTAATTTTTTTCAATATATCTTCTTGAAGTCCACAAAAAATTAAAGTCAACGGGCAGTATTTTAATGTAATGATCTCATCCATTGTACGATCATAGAAGTACCACTCCATATCTTTTGTTGTTTACAATTCCATTGACACACAAAGTTGTTTTTCTTATACTTTCAACACGGAAATAATTATTATCAAATAATCGGGAAATTAAGGATGGATGTACAATGAATATCGTTGAGAACATGACCCAAGAAGCGATCATTGACCTTTTGAACCGTAGCTGGATGACCCATGATGGGATGTGGTTTTATCACTGCTTTCAGGAATTCGGCATTGAAACTGCTAACCGACTCAACAAGGCAGCGATCCAATCACTGGCGCCAATGGAGATTGCCAGAATAAAAAAAGCCATGGGCATCACAAGTGACAAGATAGAGAACTTCGATGAATTCAAAGAATTCTTCACGAACGCCGCCAAATTGTGTATCCCGCCCTTCATGAATGGGACGATGGATACCTCCCGTGAAAATGTGTTGCACTGGGAATTTGTACCCAAGAACTGTTTTGCCTACAAGGGGGTGAAGCGAATCGGGGTCATCGACAAATACGAGTGCGGTGTGATCTACAGACTTGTCTGCTGGTTTGACGCCTTGGGCCTAACTTACCGGACAATGCCGGAAATTACGGCCTGCCAGATGTTGTCGGGAGATACTTGTGGGGGAGACTTCGTTTTCGATTTCGGTCAAACCGGACTCACTTAGGCAGTATTTGCTGCTTCCTAATACACACATCGTCAACCTTGGCAAATATGCTTGATTTCAAGCCATTATAAACACAATTCAATCCATATTTTTTGACAATATTGCCTTGACTTACGAGAGTGGCTTTCCTATACTTACTTCCAATGAAAGCAAGTTCTTATCAAATACTCCAAGAAAAATAATGAAGGAAAACGATTTCCCAATGCAGGAGAGATTACTACCCTGATAAGATAAGTGAGTGAATGATCTTTCTGCGACTGGGAAATATCTCCGATTCCGTAAAATTACGATGATGAAAATACAAACATTCAAACAACGATTTACCAGACAGTTCTTTACCCGGATTCATATGCTGCTGATCCTTTTGGGTACTATTATCTCCGCTTTAATTATTTCTAAGCTTCTCTGGATAATCGGTCTCCATCACATGGTTATCCGCTTCGCTATTGTACTCATTCTAGCCTATCTTTGCTTTTTTATTCTCATACGCTTATGGCTTTATTATCTAACATTGCCATACCAAAAAGGCGAAAGTGATAAAAATATCTCAGACTCAGTAGGTGGAATAATCAATGTACCAGACTGTTCGTCATCCGGCGGTAGTGGGCCAGATATAGTCGGCCACGGCGGCAGTTCAGGAGGTGGGGGAGCTTCCGGTTCCTGGGATAATGCAAGCGATTCGCCTGCCCTGGCGGTTTCTGAAGGAGTAGCCGGAAATACCGGGTCTACCGGAGGAAGCTCCGGAGATATATTGTCCGGTCTTGACGACAGTGCCGTTATAATTATTGCGCTTCTATTTATTCTGGCGGCAATCTTCGGCAGCGGTATCTATCTTATTTATCAGGCGCCGGATATATTTTCCGAAGCCGCCTTTCAAATTATTTTGGCAGCAGGCCTGATAAAAAAGACAAAACAAATTACGAGCCCATGTTGGGAAGGGAGTGTTTTTCGTCACACATGGGTTCCTTTTGCTATAACATTAGTTGTTACCATAATAGCAGCCTGGATATTGATGATCCACTGCCCGCAGGCAACTAAAATATCCGAGGTGATTCGACTCTGCATTTTAACTAATGGATAGTTGCAAGTTAATTAACTCCTTCCGGCTACCCACAAAGCGATAAAAAATGCGTAAATGCAGTCTTTCGATTGGTTATAATTAATTTTATTTCTAAGATTCTTATGGTATGATGGCTCTGCCAAGTTAGAGCTTGGGCTAATGGATGTTTCGGGGTAGAGAAGGTTGATTGTCAGAGGCGTAATATGATGAGCAAATTACGAATATCAATATTGTTTTTGACTTCGTTTCTGGTAATTCAGGCACTTGGGTGTGGTGGGGCTTCCCTTCCACGGAACATCAAACCCGTTCAGACACCGGGTAATGTCGCAGTTAATTCTCAAGTCACGGCTAGTGCCTCCTACAGTGATCAATTTTCGGGGTTGCATTTTAAACCATCAGGTGTCGTAGATGGTATCACATTTGAGAGTCATTACCCTGAAACCTATTGGCTTCTTCCTAATAATTTAACTGGTTTTATATCGATTGATTTGCCCAGACCTGTCTCCATCAGCAGGATCAACATACTAAATACTCATAATGACGGTTTTAATGACAGAG
>JBAXON010000354.1:0-2424 GCA_037133255.1 Deltaproteobacteria bacterium | reverse complement strand
ATAGTTCGACTAATGCTTCAATCTTCGCTTTGCTCGATTTTAGCAAGTCTCACTAAATTGTTGATGTGTTGAAATGTGAGTGCATTAGATTTTGAAAGTAATTTGGTATTACTTTTTACGTTTCTTAATTTCCATGTACACCTGTGCCGCCGATTTTCCAGTTAAAAGTTGATCTTTTACTTTAAGGTAATCAATTTTCTGCGACTGTGTTTCCCTGATGAAAATTGCCGCTTTGGTAATGCCCATCCGCTTTATGAGCGTCTGAACCGCTTCACTTCTAACCTCTTCGCTGGAAGGAATCATTAATTTTTTAGCTGTCAGCATTGTCAGCCTCCTGTTGCAACACTTGCATGGTTAATTCCACCGGATTTATCACAGCAGTCGTTCCGGTGTACTTTCGTATCATTCTATCATCGCACGTAACGAAATAGTCAGCTTTCAGTCTTTCTGCACAGGCCAGATGGAGGGCATCAAGTCCCTTAATTCCCATCACTTCTATCTCCTGTGCCCTTTTTGCCAAGCTATCGTTTAAGGTCTGGATCACACGAGCCTTTCGCAAGACAGAATTAACGAAAATCTGCCTTTCTGCGTAAGGGTTTCGTGACTACACTTCTGATAAAGCAATTCTCTATGATTTAGGAATAATTTTTATCGGATACTGGGCTATGGCCGCATCCATAGTCACAATGGTCATTTTGTGTTCGATAGTCTGGCAAATAAGCATCCGGTCAAAAGGATCTCGATGCAAGGAAGGCAAAGCTGACAGATGTACTATGCTGGCCTCGTCAAGAGATAAGCTCGAAATATTATGGCGCTCTCGCTGAAGAGGCAGGAATTTTTCCGGTGACAGTGGTAACGGCAATTTTCCAAGGCGGTATTTAACGATGGATTCCCAAAGCGACACAACACTTAAATATACTTCGTTCGCAGAATCCTGAATAATGCCCTTCACGGAATCAGGCAAATGATGGTCTCCGCTAATGTACCAGAGAAAAATATGAGTATCCAAGAGAAGCTTCATGAACCCTCATATTCTCTGATTATATCTTCCGGGAGTGTCTGGTTAAAATTTTCCGGTACGATAAAGTCGCCAGCACACAAACCATAAGGTCTCTCGGCAAGAGACGGAGATGGGAGGGGCCTAAATTCACCCATCGGTTTTTTCCCTTTCAAAATGAGAAAATGATCACCAGCTTTGATATGTTTCACTATAAAAGGAATGTTCTTTTCCAAATCTTCAATGGCAACTTTGATCATGTGCTTATTCCTCCAAGTTAGTGATATTAAATTATAAATAATCTTATGAAAAAAGCAAGAATTTTTTGTGAAGCGAAAAAACGTTAAACCGTTGATACAGGAAATTGTTGAATCGATTTCCACTACGCTGCGCTTCGGGGATAGTTCGTCCAGCAAATTGCCTTATGCCCCACATGGCAGCGCATGTGGGATAATTCCACTTGCGCTTTCTATCGCCAGCGAGTGTCATTAAAACTTGGTACTCACTACGGCTAACAAAATGTCGTATGTCCCACATGGTAACACATGTGGGATAATTCCCAATAGCCGGGGGCTATTGGATAGTTTGACTAACAAATTTCACTGCGCTGCACTTGTGAAATCTGAGTCTCACTACCACTTACGCTTTCTATCGCCAGCGAGTGTCATTAAATTTTGAGTCTCACTACGACTAATGCTTCAATCTTCGCTTTGCTCGATTTACACAAGGTATAATTCGACTAACGAGTTTCCGTTCACTACGTTTCTAAAACTCTTGTCTCATTATTAGCAAGTCTCACTACGTTTCTGAAGCTTGGGTCTTATTATCAGCGAGTGTCACTAATGCGTGAACTATCGCCCTAATAACGGCACTGTAAAGCCCGCTTGACTGAAATGCTAATCAAAACACAAAGCCTCCCTCATCCGCCCTTCCTTCATGACCACAAACGAAAAACAGTCCACAAGTCCCCATGCTTTATCAGGACGTCCCTTATACAAGGCGAGTGCTTTTTCCATCCCTTCAGAATCAAAAGGAACAACTCTGGTATTGTCGTCTGTGCGTATCTTCTCAATAATGGCTACTGCGGTTTCGCGATAAGGAGGCTGTGAGAGACAATTAGCAAGTTCGACCAACACCAGATCTGTCGTTATAAAAGGACCGGCATAGTTTACTGATGCAGTAAGCGCATCCTCGTGCCGTACATCATTTTTTCTGCGCCCCGATAAACGGGATAAGTAAGTTTACGAATTTATTTTCTTCCACTCTTTTCAGTACCCCTTGAGGGGTAGAAAAACGCGATAAATAAATTCTAACTTACTAAAGAGCGAGAAGATAGCTCGTGTCAAGAAATATCGTACGCATCATTTCTTGGATACCCCATAGAGATAATGGTCGTGCTGCTCTGCCAAGTCGGTGGGGAGGTTATC
>JBAXON010000353.1:0-2435 GCA_037133255.1 Deltaproteobacteria bacterium | reverse complement strand
AGGCCTTCGGTCTGCAAGCCGCTGAGGCACTTTGCATGGGCCGGCCTATCATCGCCTCTGATTGCATCGGGTTAAGGGAAGCAATCAAAGATACTCCGGCTATCGTCGTCCCGACAGGCAACGCCGCGGCCATTGCGGATAGCGTATCACGGCTTATCCTCGAACCGCCCTCCTTGCTGTTCCACGATTTCCGGGAGGAGGCCCGGAAACGTTTCGATGTTCGGAAAACATCATCCGAACTGCAAACGTTACTAATCTCTCTGGTCTCCGGACAGACCTGACGCAAAAGGAGGAATACTGGAAGACATGAAAAGTGATGCTCAGATGAGACCCATACCGATAGCCTTTTGCATAGACACCATAGAAGCTCCTTCAGGAGGTACGGAAAATCAACTCCTCCTTCTGATCAGGAACATCGACCGCACGCGCTTCAGCCCGATTCTGTGCGTGCTTTATAGCTCCGCATGGCTTCAGACCCAGTTTAACCTGTGCCCCGTTTATGAAGTAGGCACAAAATCCCCGTTGCGCCCTTCATCCTGGACAAAAATCTTTCGCCTTTCAAGATTCCTACGCCAGAGAGGTGTCCGGATTGTTCAAACCTTTTTCCGGGATGCCAACATCGCCGGCATCCTAGCAGCGCGTTTTGCATTTGTGCCCATTATCATCTCATCGAGGAGAAACAAGGGGCACTGGCATACGGGATTTGAATTGGCGCTGCTTAGATGCCTTAACCTGTTCGTGACAAGTTTTCTGGCCAATTCCGAGGATGTGAAGCAATATACCAACCAGGCGGAAGGGATTCCGCTGAACCGGATCGATGTTATCTATAACGGCTTCGATTTCAAAGGGATCTCCGCCATGACGCCGGAAATGAAGAGCAAATTCAGAAAATCTCTCGACATTCCGGGAGACGCCCTGGTCATCAGCGCCGTGGCCAATCTCCGCCCTGTCAAAGGTTTAGATATCCTTGTCCAGTCCCTGCAACGGGTGATTTCAGCATTTTCAAATGTTGTGGTTCTGCTTGTGGGTGAAGGCAGTGAAAGGTCGAATCTGGCAAAACAAATCCAATCTTTAGGACTCGACAACACAGTCAGATTTATGGGGACGCGAAAGGATATCCCCGATATTCTCCAGGCCAGTGATCTGGGCGTGCTCTCTTCCCATTCGGAAGGTCTATCCAACGCCATTATAGAGTATATGGCCTGCGGACTGCCGGTGGTGGCTACGGATGTGGGTGGCAACCATGAACTCGTGATTCCGGGAGAAAACGGCTATCTTGTTCCTCCAGGCAACCCTGGTGCCTTAAGTGAAGCCCTTATTCAACTCCTTCAGGACTCAGAGCTAAGGCACTCGTTGGGGATGAATTCGCTGAATCTGGTGAAGGATAAATTTAATCTTTCCGTTTATATTCAGGCACACGAAAGATACTATTGGGGTCTCATAAACAGGGTGGCTATAATAGCACCAGAGGGTTAACCCATTTCTTCGTTTATCCTCATTTTCTTGCCCATTCATTTACGTGCAGAATGTCCGAAAATAGCATCCTTGATTGCCTTTCAGATTACTAACTCCACTAAATTAAAGTTTATCAATATTATTCTGACCGTCGGATGCTATTTTCGCTCGAACTCATCAGCTTTTCATGATTTTGCTGGGTGGTTGAGAAAGCAACAAACATCTTCTATGCGCTTACATGTGCGATTTTCAGTATAGGCTTTATCGCCACCACTTCTTTGCTTTGGTAAGTAGCGGATGGAGGCCGGAGCCGGGGTAGTTCATATCCTTTATTTCGTTTGCCCCATCAAGCCTATCCAATATCGCCACTAATTTGGAAGCATGCTTGGCTTGGATGCCTTTATGGGTTCCATCGTAGAATAAATCTTCCAAGCCTTTATGGATAAAAGATTTTATAATGGTTTGCGCTGTAACTAAGATGGTTACGTTTGTCAAGAATAAAATCAGAATAAAATCACCAGAAAAATTCACCAGGAAATCATAGTACCTGCCTTCGATAATCCTGTATAATCAATGTTTCCCCAAAGGTCTATAAAAAAGGAGGCAGACAATGTTAGTAAAAGAAGCCATTGATATTTTTCAAAGCTCACAGAAAAATATCCATAGGAAGAGAACCAAGGATAGCTACCGTTACCTTCTTGAACATTTTGAAAATCAGTTTACTGAGAGTCATGTGGAAGCGGTCACCCCTGATCAAATCTACCAGTTTCTGGAAACCTTAACGGAACATGCGGCCAAGGCAACCAGGAGATTGCGATATGCTCAGTTGAAAGCATTCTTTAATTTCCTGATCAATGAAAAAAGGCATACCATGAAGAATCCCTGCCAAGATTCCATCATAGCCAAAGCTTTCAAAAGTCCAAGGATGAAACAGAAGGATATTCTCAGCAGAGAAAGCGTTGATGAAATCATTTATCGGA
>JBAXON010000352.1:0-2478 GCA_037133255.1 Deltaproteobacteria bacterium | reverse complement strand
AATTTAATATACATCCTAAAAATCAATTCAGTCAAGTATGATTACTAAAAGAGCCTTATACTGAAATTATGCCCTTGACGTGCATGAATCATTTTTTAGAAGTTCCGATAAATCGATAAATTAAGGCACCAATCACTCCGCCTACAATCGGGGCCAACCAGAAAAGCCACAGCTGCTCAATTGCCCAACCTCCTGCAAATATTCCTACTCCAGTGCTTCGCGCGGGATTAACAGAAGTATTCGTCACAGGAATGCTGATCAGGTGAATCAATGTAAGGCAAAGGCCAATTGCGATTGGTGCAAACCCTTGAGGTGCGCGCTTGTCGGTCGCTCCCATAATGACGAACAAAAACATCATGGTCATCACAACTTCCGTGATGAGCGCCGCAAGAAAGGTGTATCCTCCAGGCGAATGGGCACCGTAACCGTTCGAGGCGAAGCCTGCTGCTAAATCAAAACCTGCTTTACCGCTGGCGATAAAATAAAGGACTCCTCCAGCGACAATTGCTCCCAAAACCTGGGCGATGATGTAAGGCGGAAGTTGTTTTGCAGGAAAGCGCCCGCCGGCCCAGAGGCCAAAAGATACCGCCGGATTCAGATGGCAGCCGGATATGTGCCCAATAGCGAAAGCCATAGTCATTACTGTTAAACCGAAGGCCAATGAAACGCCTAGCAGACCAATACCAACATTGGGAAATGCAGCAGCTAAAACTGCGCTACCGCATCCACCGAGAACCAGCCAGAATGTTCCGAAAAATTCTGCACCATATATCTTCATGCTTTTCTCCTTTCAAACGTTGACGGTAATGCATTACACCGAAACCAAGTAGAAATATCGGGACGTTTAAACCGCGCCCTTGTTAGGCTTGTTTATTAAGTGCTTGCTTAATCACACCAACAATCGCCATTAACGCACCACCACCTGCACCGCCGCTAGCAACACTTCCGGCAACCGCAGAAGTATCCATACCACCAGCGCCAATAGCAACGCCTAACAATGGCAGCAACAATGGCAGTAGTTGACCACCAAGACCGCCGCCGATAATACCGGCAATCGAATTACCGACAGTGCCCAACGATTGATCCTTCATTGCGGCACCGGCAGCATTACCACCAGCTGCCCCACTGATTAACTGAATAATGATGGGTAACAAAGTTTCCATAATAATACCTCCTTTATCTATCGTTTAGTGGTTAATGTAAAATGTTCTTTTTGATAAGAACCCCCTTTTCAACATCAAAATAATAGTAGGACTAATCATTTTTTATGCCAAGGCTAACAGTCAAAGCGTATTGTCGTAATACGTTGTGAAAACAACAGCATATATTTCCGCTCGAAGTCAAGCATTATTTTCAAGGGCAGCATTTTTTGTAGCAGGAAGGATTTTGTTTTCATATACAAATGCGCAATAGTCAGGCTGGAGATTTAGTGGGAATTGCCAATTCAAATAAGCAATTATAATTCCCCATGAAGACGTGTTTTGTCAGAGTTTTCTTTTCTTATAAAGGGTTGGTGGCGCTAGATAATAAATTGATACGATATTGCAGCTAGATCGTTTTCAATGGAAGTCGAATGTAAAAGGCAGTACCTTCTTCAAGTTTTGTTTCAAAATAGATTTTCCCGCCATGTTTGTGGACAATAATGTTATGCGCTATGGCCAGCCCTTGCCCAGTCCCTTTGCCTACGTCCTTGGTTGTAAAAAAAGGATCGAAAACCCTTGATTGAATTTCTTGCGGAATTCCCGGTCCCGTATCGCGAATACATATTTCCACTTCATTGCCATCTTTTCGTGTTGCTATTTCGATACGCTCCTTCTCCGGCCCACCTTTTCCAACTTTTTCTTGTAGCGCCTGGGCGGCGTTAAGAATAATATTCAGGATAGCCTGGTTGAAATCTGCCGGATATCCCTGGACTGTCGGCAGGTCTGGGGCAAGTGTAGCGATGAGTTCTGCTGAGTATTTCCATTCGTTCCTGCTCAAGGTAATCGTGGATTCAATTGATTTATTGATGTCCAAATCGACCATGCCTTCTCCTCCGGGATGGGAGAACTCACGCATGGCCTGCACAATTTTGCTGGCCCGCTGCAAGCCGTCCAATGATTGCACGATAGCCTTTGGTATTTCTTTTTTGAGATACGCAAGATCGACATCCTCACCCTTTTTATGAATCCGGTCAATAAGTTCATGGGCAGACGGAAGCTGAGGGGAATCAATATCCGGCAAGACATCCAACATGGTGATGATGGATAGAATGTCCTGAAAAGCGCCTTGCATAAAGGTGATGTTGTCTCCGATGAATTGGAGTGGCGTGCTGAGCTCATGAGCGATTCCCGAAGCCAATTGACCTACCGATTCCAGTTTCTGAGAATAGATTTCACGAACCTCACGCTGACGCTTTTCTGTGATGTCGGTATCGCTGCCGTGGTAGCCCCGTAGTGTTCCATCGTGATTCAGAAGGGGAATGCCGCTAGTGGATAA
>JBAXON010000351.1:0-2482 GCA_037133255.1 Deltaproteobacteria bacterium | reverse complement strand
GAGTTAGCCAAAAACATTGATAATACTGGAATCCCGTCTTCGCGGGAATGACGATATTGTTGGTTTTATGCCGTTATGCAAAGCTCTCGTAACTATCATGTATTTGATACTATACTCTGTAAAATTTGTTTTGGTGAGGACTTTAAAATGTCGATTCGCCCAAGAGGAGTAAAACCATCGAAAAGTGGATCTATATTTAATGAAGTTGCCAAAACAAATCCATCACAACTCGTAGAATGAGTATCAACATTTGATGAAATTTCTACTCGGTATGATAAGTTCTGTAACTGCTTAACCACTTCATAGTGAATAGCATCTGAATGGGTAGAGACAAAAACATAATTGACTTTATTTTTTGACAAAAAAATGTGCCCACCCATAAGCATTTCTAGTTCGTAACCTTGTATATCGCAGTGTAGTATATCTAAAGATGATATATCGTGTTTTAGAGTGAATGTATCTAGCTGAAAACCTGATAATCCAACAAAATCATTTATAAAATGGCCATTATATCCGTTTATGGAAAAGTTGTTTTTGCCACACTTCAGATTATTAGAATCGGGTTCAACCATATAACAATTTGCCTTTGGAAAAAACTTTTTTAACCACATTGAGTAATGAGCCCAATAGGAGCCAAGTTCAATCATGTTTGGATGATTATTTTTAATTTTAGTTAGCATTTGTTGGAAACAATATTCTTCTAATGGCTCATGAACCCCCCTATTAATTATTAAAATGTCACTAAACTCTCTATAATAACTCAAATCTCCGCAAATGGGGACTCTATTCCCATTGTGTAAAATCACATAACCATTTTTATCTATGTAGCCAGCCTCTGGGACTCTATTTATCAAGATATTCAAGGGATCAGAGACTATTTCCCTAAAACGTTCAATATATGTGAATGCCTTTTCAAGGTTATTAGGATCAGCATATTTAGTATTTATCTTCTTAATACTGAGCCCCGCCCTACTGTACCTAAGTTTTGTTATGGCTTTGTTTAGGAATTTCATGACATTTTTCATCATCAAAAGGAATCAAAAACCTTATGCATCAAAAATCGAGTTATTTTGGGTTACCTAACTTTTTCACCTACGAAGGGCCATTGCAGGGGATGATGGCATGGTTCTTAATTGTTATTACAGGAAACACATTTTTTGAGAACATAATCAGGGTGTAACAGCAACCACGTGTACCGCGATATCATTTTGTGTCTTCTCTCCCCAACATAGTAAAATAGGCTTCACTTAAATAGCTGCATACGTTCGCTTGGGATGGCGACCACCATGTTGGATGGGTTATCAGAGACCAGATTAATTTCTGTGTCTGAATGATCTATCCATTTTAGACAATAATCCAATTTGCTGAAAAGTGCCTTAAAATCTTCGAGACCTATATTTTTTTCTTTTGCATAACCTTCCAAAAGCTCAAAGCACACAATGGGTCTATATTTGCTGAGGATAGCTTTCGCGCCGTGTAGAACTTCAAGTTCAAACCCTTCCACATCAATCTTCATGAAATCAATCCTCGAATACTTCATCAACATATCATCTGCTGTGCTCGTTTGAACTTGCACGGCCTTTGCACCAGAATCAGGGTTGAGAGAAGAGGTATCTCCATTCTTTCGAATATAAAAGGTAGCATCTCCTGCTCTATCACTTAGAGCTATCGGAAATAATGTAACGTTGGACAAATCAGAAGAATTCATTTCTAAAAGCCTGTACGCTGCAGGCATGGGCTCAAATGCCAAAACGAACCCTCCCCTCACAAGCCGGCTCGCCATCCTTGTATAATACCCAACATTAGCCCCTACATCTACAACAACGTCACCATCTTTTATAATCCTTCGGAATAGCTTTTCGGTGCCACTCTCATGTGGCTGACACCCATCGAAGAAAAGTCCCAAACACATGTTTTCTCTCAGATCCAAATATATATGGTCGCCACTCAAAAGATATGCCTTATATTGTCGGTGACCAGGCAGGAACCGGGCAATCGATTTGAGTAACGGCGACCATCCGCGAGGGGTAAATCGACGCGCGGTGTTTATCGAAATCTGAAACAAATTTTGCATTGCACACAGCCTTTCAATTGCACAATTTTTTATAGGTCACAGACCCTACTTTGCCAAAATACTATCAATAAATTCCCACAGGCGCCGGGAAGATCCTCCATCCTTATAACGATGCTGTAAATTACGAATCTGAGATCTCTGTTCTTTATAGTAGTCCTTTTCTGAAAGACATCTGCTAATTTCAGTTTGCAATGCGTTCTGGTCAAAGACTTTTGGCCCAGGAACCCAGCTTTCAAATGATTCTATAACAAATCCTACCCTCTTCTTATATGAATCAAGATCGACAGGGGCAAATATAATTGGCCTGTCAAGCAATAGATAATCATCGAATGCTGAAGAATAATCAGTGATCAGAATTTCGGATGCGTTTAAAAGCTCATAAAGATCGAGTTGATGTATTGCAAGATC
>JBAXON010000350.1:0-2486 GCA_037133255.1 Deltaproteobacteria bacterium | reverse complement strand
GCTGCCAATCCGGTAAGTAGAAAAATGAATAAACTAATCCCGATATATAGTTTTTCAAACGCATATAGTAATCTCGTTAGGGCTATTAAATTTTTGTATGCGAACCATCGCAAAAAGGCTGATTTTTTGTCCGCTTGCAACCGCATAGAAACAGTTGCTTGGTTTCATCAGTTGTAAATGCAACCGGTGTAAAAGAAGTACCCTTATGAGAGCCGTCACAAAATGGCTGTTTCTTGCTTAAGCCGCAGGAACACCAATGATAAGTTTTACCCTTTTCAACATCCACCGCATACGGTGCTTTTTGTGCAATTTTTGCTTCTTCCATGGTGACATCTCCTTTTTTAGCCGGATTACATTCTTATTTATTACTAGCGCTTTTCTCGGACAGAGGCAAGATTTTTAAGCAAATCAAATTAATCTTGACAATAGGACGATCGTCCTATATGTAGCTTCCCATGATGAAAAGACAGGACATCGACACTATTGAAAAACAGTTCGCCTCGTTCTTTCGGGAATACCGGAGAATGCCCACTTATTCTGAAATGCTTCCTCTTTTGGGAGTTAAGGCTAAAAGCGCAGCCGAGTATTGGATAAAGAAACTTCTGGAAAAAGGTACTTTAGAAAAAGATGCCAAAGGCTTTCTCAAACCGGCGCATTTATCTCTTAAACTTCCTCTAGTGGGCACTGTAGCTGCCGGTTTCCCGTCACCTGCGGAAGAAGAACTGAGAGACACAATATCCTTTGATGAATATCTCATAAACAATCAAGCAGCATCTTTTATTCTATCCGTTACCGGCGATTCCATGATTGATGCAGGAATATTTGAAAAAGATCTGGTTATTGTGGAAAAAGGCAGAGAACCAAAGAACGGGGATATAATTCTGGCGGAAGTGGATGGGAACTGGACAATGAAGTATTTTCGTAAAAAAGGGAAGAAGGTTACTTTGGAGGCAGCTAACCCGAAGTATCCAACAATCATTCCCCAGACAGAATTAAGAATTGCCGGAGTGATCACAGCGGTTATCAGAAAATATCACAAATAATCAAACTGTCACCTGTCTATCATATCTTATTTCTCAGGATATTTTATGAGCGAACAATTATTTAGTCTGCGTTCCTGGCCGCGTGCTATCGTTCATCTCGATGGCGATGCTTTTTTTACTTCCTGCGAAGAAGCCATTCATCCTGACCTCAAAGGGAAGGCATTAATAACAGGAGGTGAACGCGGTATTGTGGCTTGTGCCAGTTATCCTGCCAAGAAACTTGGAATAAAACGTGGAGTGCCTCTGCATGAAGCAAAGAAAATATGTCCTGGTTTAATCATCCTTCCTTCCGATTACGAAACATACAGCCTGTTTTCACGACGGATGTTTGACATCATGCGGCGGTTTACACCGGATGTGGAAGAATATTCCATTGACGAGGCTTTTGCCGATATCACCGGCATGCGCCGCGCTTTGCATTCATCCTATGAAGAAATAGCTCTGAAGATGAAAAAAGAAATCGAAAGAGATTTAGGCATAACAGTATCCGTAGGTTTGAGCATTACCAAAGTCCTGGCTAAAGTCGGTTCCAAATATCTCAAACCGGCGGGGATGACCGTAATTAAAGGAAGGGATATTGCGGAGTATCTCCGTGATCTGCCGGTGGATAAAGTCTGGGGGATTGGTCCTGCCACAACTAACTATCTGGCAAAACTAGGTATCCGCACAGCACTGGCCTTTGCGCAGCTTCCTGAAAATATCGTGTTAAAGAAATTTACCAAACCTACCGTGGAAATCTGGCATGAGCTAAGGGGAAAATCAGTCTATCCTGTGAGTACAGAAGAAAAGAGCTCTTATGCCTCAATCAGTAAAACTAAAACATTTGCTCCACCAACTTCCAATGCTGAATATCTGTTTGCTCATCTTATGCGCAATATGGAATCGGCATGTATTAAGGCCAGGCGTTATTCCTTAGCGCCAAATAAAATCGTTGTCTTTCTCAAGAAAAATGATTTCAGCACAGCAGGCAGCGAAGCAAAGCTTTCACGTCCCTGTGCTTTTCCATTGGAATTTTCAGATATAATTCGTGATCTTTTCAACTCTTGCTATTGCCCGAAAGATATTTATCGCGCCACTGGAGTTGTTCTTCTCAATATGGAACCGGATACTAATATTCAATACTCTCTTTTTGATAATCCCCTGCAAGCGGAAAAGATAAGAGGACTTTACAATGTTGCTGATGAGTTAGGACAAAAATATGGCAAGCATACTTTGCATTTGGGCAGCTCTCACTTAATCGACAAATTAGGCAGAGGCCGCAGAGGCAGTCCCACCAGTCGTGAACAGACTCAGTTTAAAGGCGAAACCAATCGTCGACATTTAGGCTTACCACTATTACATATAAAGCTATAACTGAATAATGGAGCGGCTTCTTAACATCTTGAGAACTTCCTTGTTTATTCCAGTAAAGAAATATTTTTATGTATTTTCTGATTTAAAGAT
>JBAXON010000349.1:0-2488 GCA_037133255.1 Deltaproteobacteria bacterium | reverse complement strand
GGATTGGGAACTATCCCGATAGCGGAGCGTATCGAGGTTGGTACAATTACCACAAAATACCCACTGGCAAAAGTTAAAATTAGCTGATTTTATGATGATTATTTCTTTTCATTCTAAATCAAATAGGGTAGGATTATCTTGAAAATCGGAAAAGACCAGCTAAGCATATTAATTGTTGGGCTAAAAAACTATAGAAAGAAAGAGGACTGAATATATGAGTGACAAAGTTGAGCAAAGGTCAGGTATCAGCATTAGAGCTTTAGCATCAATGGCTTTATTTTGCGCAGGCGTGTGGTTAGTTCCTTCCGGCATAGCACTCCACGTTGCCTCACATGACGGTGCCACTATGTGGAGCCACATGTTCATGACCATGCACAACACTGCTTCCCTGCTATTCTTAATAGCGGCTGTTGTCCACGTGAGTATGAACTGGAAGGCTCTGACTCACTACATGAACGCAAAGGTTGGAGAGTATAAGCGGTTCAAAAGAGAGTTGTTGATTGCAGTGCTGGGTATATCCGGATTTGTGATCTTGGTGGCATCCCATGCTCTCCACATCCCATAGATATGTAGTAAAACAGGAACGATTCTATTTAATGAATTGCCCAACTAGGCAATCCAGCCGATTGCTATTCTCCGGCTGATTTCGTTCGCAAGCATTTCAAGCACAAATCCTCAAGATATTTTATCCACCGTAATTGCTGACTTTAGATGGGGATATGGATTCCGTTGATTCAGTAGTTTATTTTTGCGTATGCCTTCCTCTAACACACAAAGCGTCAACCTCGATGAAAATGCGGGACTTCAATCCGTAAGAAACATAATTCATCCTCGACGTCAACCATCGGCGGCACTACATTGCTGTTTATATTTACTTGACATACAAGCGTGGCTTCCTTATACTCAGTTCCAATGAAAGAAAGTTCTTATATAAAAAGAAGGTCTACATTTTTATGCAATATTCTCGTCTTTTTATCATAACCTTGGCGTCAACAGCCTTATTTGCCGCAGGATGTGAACAAAAACAGCCCATCGTTCAGGAGACGCAGCCAAAAACTGTTGAATCTTTTACAGTTTTAACTCCATCTTCAACGGAAAAATTGACTTTTGTTGGTGGTGATCGGGATGAACACGGCTGTATTGGATCTGCTGGGTATAGCTGGTGTGAATCAAAAAAGAAATGTTTGCGAATCTGGGAAGAATCGTGCCTAAGCCCTTCATTTACTGCGGGAAAAATGAATATTCTTGTATCAACGCAAAAGGACGCAACCGCTTTTTGCAATGGGGATGCTATGGATAGCGACGGGTACCGGAAGACGATCGCGAAAATAAAGGGAATCGTTTTACCAACAACGGATCGCACGGATGAAGAGCGGATTAAATCAATTGCCTTAGCAGCAACATCTGGAAAATGTCGGGAAGCGCTTAAAGAGGTCACATTTACAAAAAAGGGGAGCAACATCTCTATTTCACCTATCGATGCTTGGGCTGGCATATCCATCGCTCTATGCAGTTGTAAGCCAGAGGTCGAAATTAATCTATTGCGATTAAATGAAGTAAAAAATATCATTTGGGAATAGAGCATGATTTTAAATCTCTCGTTTTGCACCAAAACTATATGAGCAGACACTAAAATCAATGTCGCTATACAGGACAAGGTCTCATCTTTGACGCTATAAGCAAATTCGCGAAAAACTGGGGTCTTTCAACTTGACATTTGCAACTAAAGAAAAACGCAAACCAACGCCATTTCTGGATTTCCGTCCGTTAGCATTATATTTTTTAAAGATTTGAAGAGGTAATTCACACTAAATGATCAACCCAATAGTTGATCATTTGTAGATAGGGACAGAGATTCCGTTGATCAAGTAATTATTTTTTACTTATGCCTTATCAGTAAAACGTCAACCACATTGAAAATGCATGATTAATTACGGCAAGGATTATAAATATGCCCATGATTATAGTGATGCTTAGCCCCCATCTGCCTGATAAGCTGCAAGGACAAAAAAATTATCAATCGAAGGCAATCTGCCATGAAATAACTATTGAGGAAAGAATGTATATCTGGTATCAGAAGAAAACGGCAGAGAAAAATGGCCAGTAAATTAAGACGATACAGCATTGCTTTTTCAGAAGAGAGCCTATGTTCAAAATGAGGACACAACCCGAGAGGAGCTTTCCGGCGGACAGGGTGCTTTCAATTAATGAAAAGCTTCCAACCAGGGGATGCTTTGCACTGGCAATGTTCATAGTGATGCTTGTCGTCACCAGTACCACGTCAGTTAAAGCGCAAACTCAGAGACACACTGACAACAGCGATGCCCAGACTGTAGAGTTGGCCAAGAAACTTGAAAACCCCCTCGCCATCCACATCCTCCTGCCGATCCAGACCAATCTGGACTTTGGCATCGGTTCCAAGCGTGCAACGCTTGTTACCGCCGCCATCAAACCGAGCATCCCCTTTTCTATCAACGATGAGTATGCC
>JBAXON010000348.1:0-2511 GCA_037133255.1 Deltaproteobacteria bacterium | reverse complement strand
GATGACCAATATCTATTTATCTGTCAAACAGATACTTGGTACGTATAGCAGGAAGGCATACGTAAATAAACAATTAGTGAATCAACTGAATCCCTGTCCCCATTTACGAGTCAAGTATTTTTGGTTTCGAAGTCAACGGAAGATTACCCCTTGAACTATAGTAAAAATATCACTCTGAACTAACTCTGTCTTTCCCTTTCTTTTTTGCTTGGTACATAAGCTTATCAACCCGTTGAACGAAGGCCTTCGTGTCTTCCGGTGGCTTGTACTGCGAAAGCCCGATACTTAACGTCAAATGGACTTCCTGATCAGGTACCGGCAAGAAAGTCTCTTTCTTGAATTCCGTCCGGATTCTTTCCGCTGTAGCGATACCATCCGCACTTGTAGTCATAGGCAGTATGACAGTAAATTCTTCGCCGCCATAACGATAAGCGGAATCAGTTTCACGCAGGCATTTTTTGACCACCTGGCCAAGTCGTCTTAAGATCCGGTCTCCCTCGAGATGGCCGTAAGTGTCGTTCAATGCCTTGAAATTGTCTAGATCAAGCAGAAGGAGAGTCAATGGTTGATCGTAGCGGGTTGACCGCTCTAATTCGATTTTAAGCTGGAAGTAAAAATGACGAGAATTGTAGAGGGATGTGAGCTCATCGATAATACTGAGTTCCCGAAATCTTTTTTCACTTGCCACCAGCGCCTCTTCCGCGCGCTTGCGGTCGGTGATGTCTTCCGAAACGCCTTCCATCCAGCCTTTTTCCCGGACAATCTTCGCAGAAAAGCGCATCCAGATTATCGACCCGTCATTTCTCCGGAAACGAGCTTCATAGTTATTTATTTCACCACGAGCCTTTAGAAGAGAGATCATTTCGTCGCGGACGTGGGCATCGACATACCGTTCCGCCATGTTGAAGGGCTTCACCAGTAATAAAGTTCTGTCCGTATATCCGATAAAGTGAGCAACTGTATCGTTTGCGTCCAGGATCAGGCCTGTCTCCAAGTCTGTCCGAAAGAGGCCGATTTGAGAATTGAGGAAGATATTCCTATAGGTTTCCTCCGCAACCCGCAGTGCTTCCTCTGCCTGTTTGCGATCTGTGATGTCGGCGAATGAACAGATGATCTTCTGGCTTATAGGCATAATGGCCACGGACATGAGGGCATGCCGAATCTTGCCGTCCTTCCGGTAGAACATGAATTCATAATGATTCGGAACACTCTTCGGATCGATCAATCTCTTCCGGTTGTATTCTTTTAATCTTTCCAGATCTTCCTGGGGAATCTGAGTTGTCCAGCTTTTTCCTACAACATCCTCTTCTTCATAAAGAGACATCTTGCAGTATTCCATGTTGACCATCAATATCGTTGTGTCTTTATCTATGATAGCCATCGCGGAGGAATTATTATCAAAAATGATGCGGAATTCTTCCTCTGTTTGCCGCAGTTTTGCCTCGGTTTTAAGTAGTTCTTCTGTTTTATTGAGCAAAGAAACCTTTCTCAGATAAACAAGAAGCGAGATGCACAAGAGGACCAACAGGAAGGAAACCACCCCCAGTTCAACAAAACGGCTGAATTCCGAACGAAGTATGTCGCTTTGTGTTCTCCCAACGATAACCGACCAGCCTGTGGTGCCCACGGGAACAACAAAAAGATTAATCTTCTCTTGGTTGTTCTGCGGATTCTTAATTTCAATCTGCTGCCTCTTCGCCTTTAGTGCTGATTCAATGGACGGGAAAAATGGATGAACCGTAATTTTTTCCAGGTAAGAAAATATATTACTGTAAAGGATTTGCCCTGCCCGGTCGATTACAGTCACGCGCGTATGATGGCTCAAGGGAATCCGCTGGACGATGTCACCAATAAAACCAAGACGTTGGGAGGTTGCCAGTATTCCGATGACCCTTTCTTTTTCATCGTTTACAGGAACGCAAACGGCAGCTGCCAGCGGTTTGTCCCCTACGATCAGCTGAAATACTTTGGAAATGTAGGGTTTCCAGCGAACACTGATTCCTTGATACCAGTCACGGCTGGACAGGTCTTTGCCGATTGCTTCCGGAAACACCGGGAAATTTGCCCAGAGAACACCGTGCTTATCCGTCACGAAGGTCAGGTCTATTTCCTCATTCTTTTTGAGGTCTGAAAGATGCCTGTGAACGCCCGCAACATCCTTGTTCTTCACAGCATTGGTAAACAGGCGTCGGTGGGCATAGGACTGGAGAATTGCTACGGTCGCATTGTTGTGCTCCATGAGGATGTCGGCCAGGAGATTTGCGGTTATCTTGTCACTGGTCAGTGCCCGGTCCCTTGCGTCATCAAAATGCCGGAAACCAAGAACTAAGGTTGCTCCAAAGATTAGAATAAATAAGACGACACCGGCGATCCATAAGGCAGAAGATTGGGCAAACCAACCGCCGGATTGCTTATCATCTGCATGAGGCAAATCAGGCAAAGAATGCAAATCGCTCGTATTCGTGGACATAATCCCCTCTTAATTAACCGGAAAACAAACTTATTCCTTGC
>JBAXON010000347.1:0-2546 GCA_037133255.1 Deltaproteobacteria bacterium | reverse complement strand
TTTATAAGACAGTCCTAATTTTCTTGACATACAAACCACATTTCCTATATTCTCTTACAAAATTGGACTGTAGAATTATGAAATATATCGGAGCAGATACTAAAGAACAAATTATCTCAAGGTTTTCCAACCATGTTTCGTCAGGGAAAGCCGAATTTTTCAAAAGTGTTGATATCGACTTTTTCTTCGGAAAACGCGAGGGGCCTTATGTCTGGGATGCCGCTGGCGAAAAGAGGCTGATCAACTGCCATTGCAACGGCGGCGTTTTTAATCTTGGCCACAGAAATCCTCAAATCATTCAAGCACTGATCGAATCGGTGGGCGAACTCGATATCGGCAACCATCATTTTGTCAGCGAACAACGGGCAAAACTGGCGGAAAGGCTGGCGGAGCTTGCACCCGACAAGTTAAGCTATACCGTTTTCGGTGTGGGCGGCGGTGAGGCCATTGATCTGGCCATAAAACTTGCCAAGGGTTATACCGGCAGGACAAAAATTATTTCCGCGTCAGGCGGTTATCACGGGCACACTGGGCTTGCGCTGGCGACAGGCGATGAACAGTACCGCGCACCTTTCGGCCCTAATATGCCCGGTTTTGTGCAGATTCCCTTCGGAGACAAGGAAGCCCTCGTAAGCGCGCTCGATGAAACAACAGCCGCAGTCATCTTCGAGACAATCCCGGCAACCTACGGCATGCCCATTCCTGAAAAAAGTTTTTACCCTTTTGCCAAAGAGTTGTGTGGCAAGAAAGGGGCACTCCTGATCATTGACGAAGTACAGACAGGGCTTGGCCGTACAGGCAAACTGTGGGGAATTGAACATTTTGAAACGATACCAGACATCATGGTCATCGGCAAGGGGCTCTCCGGTGGCATTTATCCGATGAGCGCGACGTGCTTTAATGCCGAGTTACAAACATTTTTCCACAAAAATCCGTTTATACACATTTCCACCTTCGGCGGCGCGGAAGTCGGCTGCCCGGTGGCCATGAAGGTGCTGGAGATCACATCAAACCCCGCATTTCTGGAACACGTGAACGAACTTTCCGCATTCTTCCAAAATAGTTTTGCCGAGCTCCGGACGAGGCACCCGGAAATTCTTGTCGGCTTAAGGCAACTAGGCCTGATGATGGGCATCGAGATGGTAAATGACCTTTGCGGGCCAGTTCTTACAAAGATTGCCTACGACCACGGCATCCTGAGTATTTATGCCAACAACAACAAAAAGGTGAGCCAGCTTCTTCCGCCGCTGAATATCGAAAGATCCGTTGCGCAGGAGATTATCGAAAGACTAGACCTTGCCATAACAGACACCAAGAGGATGCTTGAGCTATGCTAAAAGACAAAATTGATACCGGGCTTCTGGAAAGATTTGAAGCAGGGCTTGACCCTCTAAATCCCGATCTGAGTAAAATATCGGCAAAGATAATCGGTTATGGCGAGATGAGCACAATTTTCGTCATCAGCCATCCCGGGCAGGAAAATATTGCTTACAAGCGCATGCCGATCTTCCGATCATCTGATGAAATGGAAAACTATGAACGCCTGTTTGCAGAATATAGTACTGAGCTGAGAAATATCGGTATCAATATCCCGGAATCCGCAGCTGCAAGGGTGATTCCGGACAAAGGCAACAGCGTGATTTATAATGCGCAGGAGCGGCTACCCTCGGCATCCATCGGCAACGCGCTGATTCAAAAGCTTGATGAAAATTCCGTCCGACTGCTTTTTTTGTGTGTGCTTCGCGATCTTAAAAAAGTATTTACATCCAATCGTGTGCGGCCATTCCTTACTTTCGGGATTGATGGCCAGATATCGAACTGGGCAATGAAAGATTATTCGGAAGGAAAACCGGTAACGGAAAAAACAGAGCTCTTCTATATTGACACTGGCACACCGCTGATCCGTAAAGATGGCATTGAACAGCTAAACCCGGACCTTTTTCTGCGGAGCACGCCGTCTTTTCTGGTATGGTTGATTCGGCTGTTTTTCCTGGAAGAGGTTATGACCCGCTACTATGACTTTCGCAAAGTGACGATTGATCTTATCGCCAATTTTTACAAGGAGCAGCGCCCGGAATTCATACCCATGCTTATTGAAACGGCAAACAGTTTCTTTGCCGGAGAGGAAGCGCAATCAGGTATTGCCCCGCTTACCGAAAAGGAGATTGTTTCTTACTACAAGGAAGACGCCACAATATGGAGGGTCTATCTGGCATTTCGAAAGATTGACCGCTTCCTGCATCTGAAGATACTCCGAAAGCCCTATGTGTACATCCTGCCGGGGAAAATAAAAAGATAATGACACTCGCTAAGAGCGAATGCAATGATGCTCGAAGCGTAAGTGGAATTATCCCAGGAGCGCAGCGACGTGGGATAGCGAACTAGCGAATAACCTAAAGGTCACTATAGGCTTGAGGCGTAATGCGAACTAATGAAACTCAAATATTACAAGCATAGCGCAGTAATATTTGTTAGTTGAATTATCCCGCCACAGGCGGAGGATATCGAAGATATCCGTGGTATCCCCGAAGCGATAGCGCAGTGGG
>JBAXON010000346.1:0-2577 GCA_037133255.1 Deltaproteobacteria bacterium | reverse complement strand
ACGGTATCCCAAAAATCATGCCCACCAACGCCGTGATAATGCCTGCTGAAGGGATTGCCAGATAAAACGGAAGGCCAAGTCTTGTGGCTAAAATAGCCGCGGCGTAAGCTCCTACGCCAAAAAATGCGCCATGCCCGAGAGAAATTTGACCGGTAAAGCCGATAAGAATATTGAGACCGATTGCTGCAATGGCGGCAATGCCGATCATATTTAAAATGTATAGCATGTAAGGGCTTAAAACAAACGGGGCAACTAAAAAAAGCACAGCCAAAAATAAGATCAGGCAAACCCGGCCAAAATCGGTCTCGAATATGTTTAATTCCTGCGCGTAATTTTCGCGATAATTACCGCATGGATGAAACGAAAACTTCTTCATTTAATTCCTCTAATCCCCGCCTATGCGGGATAAGAAAATTTACGTATTTGCTTTTTTAAATGCAAGCAAATACTAATTTTCTAAACCCTTTCAATCTCTACCAGACCAAACAATCCGTAAGGTTTTATCAGCAAAATAAACACTAAAACAATATAGGGCACAACATCTCGGAGCGATGGCGATAGATAACCACCGGTGAATGTTTCTAAAAGACCAATAATGATGCCGCCGATTATCGCGCCGCTGATGCTGTCCAGCCCGCCTAATATAACCACAGGAAATACTTTCAGCCCGATGGAACTAAGATCATGAACATTCACCCCGTTGATGATTCCCAAAACTATACCACTCATGCTTGCAACCATCGCGGCAATAGCCCAGGAAAGGGCAAATACACGCCTTACGTTCACCCCCAGCGAAAGAGCCGCCTTCTGATTGTCAGCAACAGAACGCATATAAATTCCCTGCGATGATTGCTTAAAAAACAAACCAAAAAGAACCAGAAAGATTACACTAATGACCAGGGTTGCGGTATAAACCGGCGCAATATAGATTGCGCCCAGCTTCAGGGCAAGCGATTCCGGCAAAAACTCAGGATAGGTATGTAAATTACCACCCCAGATAAGTAAAATAAGGCCCTTAAACATTGCGGCAAGCCCTACTGTCAGCATAATGACAAAGATCAGTTTCTCACCAATCAAGGGGCGCAGGAAAAACTTTTCAATTATAAAACCAAGGATAAAACAGCCGACCAAAGTCAGAATAAAAGCGGCAAGAATGGGAATCTGTGCCCAGGTGATCAGCGCCAGAAAGAAGAACGCACCCAAAGCAAGTAGCTCGCCATGGGCAAAGTTCAAAACGCTTGATGATTTAAAGATCATGACAAAACCCATTGCTGATATGCCGTAAAGAAGGCCGACGCAAACTCCGTTTACTAACAATTGCAGAAAAAAATCCATAGATACATTCCTTAAATAACGTTTATAATATTCACAGTTGTTTCTATTTCACCTACTCGACCGTCTCGATAACGAACCTTTCCGGTTACCTGAACATTTTTTTCTTTTCGATACATTGCTTCGATAATCTTAATGTAAAGACCATAGACAAATCGCCTACGCACCTTGCCTGTACGCGTAAGCTCTTCTTCATCGGCATCCAAAAGCTTATACAATAGAATAAACTTTTTGATTTTCATTACCTCCGGAAGTTGCTCATTTACTTTGATGATTTCTTTTAAAATCAATTCTTCCACGGGCTGTTGTTGAGCAAGATCCATGTAAGTGGTATAGGGAATCATTCGATCTTCAGCCCAATTACCGACATTGTCCAAATCAATATTGATCATAGCCGTAATAAATGGACGACTCTCACCAAAAGTAACCGCTTCTTTTATGTATGGACTGAACTTCAAGCGGGTTTCAATAAAATCAGGCGAAAAGGCTTCGCCGCTCTTATTGCGAATGATGTCTTCTTTACGGCCAATAATCAGCAAGTGACCATCGGCGTCAATGTAACCGGCATCACCAGTTTTTAGCCAGCCATTTTCAAAAGCATCCTGCGTGGCTTGATAATCATTGTAATAGCCGGAAAAATTCGCTGCCGAACGCACTAATACTTCTTGATCTTCCGCAATTTTAACTTCAGTCAGATGCAGAGGCTTCCCCACAGTTTCGAGCTTTACTTCCTGATCCGGTTGTATTTGAAATATTCCTCCGGCTTCGGTGAGACCATAACATTGTTTGAGGTTCATTCCGATCGCCTGAAAAAACCTGATAACATCGGGACTGATGGGATGCCCACCCGTATAGGCGTTACGGAAGCGCGAGCAGCCGATCCGATCGAGGAGAGGTTGGTAAACAAGCCAGGCAGCGATGCGATGCAAGAGTTTATGATACCATGCCGTTTTTTCTCCGGCGGTTTGTTTAGCGATCACAGCGCGACCGACTTTTTCCGCCCAGTGGAATAGAAAGCGCTTAACCCATCCGGCGTCGGCCATCTTGACGCGAATTTTTGAGGCCAGATCCTCCCAGAAACGTGAGGCGGTGATAATCACCGAAGGGCCGATTTCGCGAAAATCTTCGGTCACCGTTTCGGGGGTTTCGGGGAAATTCATAGTCATCCCGCTATACAGGGAGACGCCGAATCCCCACATCTGATCCACGATCCATGCCGGAGGAGACATGGAAAGCCAATTCTCT
>JBAXON010000345.1:0-2593 GCA_037133255.1 Deltaproteobacteria bacterium | reverse complement strand
CCTGTAACAATTGCCCCGGCGGCATCTGTGGGGCCGTCCGTTCCATCAGTTCCCGCCGACAAGAATGTAATGCCGGGTACCCCTTTTATTTCCAGGCCAAATACAAGGGCAAGCTCAGTATTTCTGCCTCCTTTGCCATTTCCTTTTACCGTAACGGTTGTCTCTCCGCCGGCAATCAGACAAACTTTTTCACCTCTTGCCAGCTTCTTTTTTCTATCCAGTGAGGTCTTTGCCAAATCTTTTGCTACTTGTGATGCCTCACCACTGAGTTCCGTAGAGAGAATGGTTGTTTTATATCCAGAGCGTTCGGCTGCTTTTTTTGCCGCCGCTACTGCCATGGCATTGCTGGCGATGATTATATTGTCCATCCCGCCGAAAACCGGCGCATCCTTCTTCGGTGTTTCCGGAATATGCCCCTGTGCACCGCTAATAAGGATATTGATTGTGTTTTCTGGCATTCTTGTTGCCAGTCCATATTTTTTAATAACCTTCATCGCGTCAGCATAAGTAGAGCTATCTGGCGATGTGGGACCGGAAGCAATTACATCCAGCGGATCTCCGATCACGTCGGAGAGGATGAGCGAGACCATTTTAGCGGGGTAGGCAATTTCGGCCAGGCGTCCGCCCTTTACCGCTGAAATGTGCTTCCGAACAGTATTTAGCTCTTGAATATCGGCACCGGCTTTCAGTAGCAAATCAGTAACTGCCTGTTTTTCTGCAAGCATAATCCCTTCATGTGGACAGGTGAGCAACGCCGAACCGCCACCAGATATCAGAAAAACCACAAGTGTGTTTTCAACCGCTTGTTTCAATAGCTTCAAGATTTCCCCTGTTGCCATCACGCCATTCTCATCTGGGATGGGATGTCCGGCCTCATAGACTGTTAGAGTATCGGCAAAATGTTGCGATCCAACGTGACCGTACTTTGTTAATACGATACCCTTTGTCAAAGCAATGCCAACGCCGTCTGATAGTGCTCGCGCCATTGACGATGCTGCTTTACCAAAACTTACAACGTAGAGTTGATTGAGCTTCTCTTTTGCATACCGCGAGAGAACATAATCACAATGCCGGCTCACCGCCTGATAAGGATCAACAGCCAGAAGCGATTCATCAAAAATATTGCGGATTATTTGCATTGGCATATTGTGTAAGGCCATACCTTATTTCTTAGTTTACTTGTCAAGGTGTACAAGCCCTGAGGCGGTATCATGTTTTTTCCAGTACTTTTGTCTTTTTTTCGCATTTTTATCAATCGGTAGTGCTTTGAGCTGAACATAATATTTGTTCATTAAGCGGTTAGCCTCGGTAAATGTTTCCTCAAGGTCTGCCTGAGTTATCTTTTGGGACAACACCTTGTGGATGAGCTCTTTTTCGAATTTAGTACGTTCGGGAAAATATGCTATAGGAAGTTGCGAATAATGATTCATGGCAACACGATTAAATTGCTCGGCCTTCCACCAATGAGCGTCTAAGTGCGCCTGCTTTAGGCCAGAGTTGTATTCTTTTGGCAAGGTTAAACCTTGTGCGAATAATAATTTATAAATCGCAGTGCACACCGTGCCGGAAGCAGTGCTAAAGACGACATAAGGTCCTGCCGCGGGAACCCAAAGTACCAGTGAATTGGTGGTATGTGATGGACTGGTCAGACCGGATGCATGGGCGCACACCGATATAAATTTTGAATTTAAGGGATGCCAGTCCTCTTTTTTGTCATTATCTCCATGGCTGCGTAACGCGGTCATGACATCCGCAAGACCGATATTATCATGATGTTTCATCAGACAATCAAAATTTGAAGACCTTCTTGAGTGGGCTTTTGCCATTGTCGTCATAAACCACGCGGAATAATTTTCTTTAAAGCTAAATTTCTCAGCCGACTTGCACCATTTTTTATGCACCGCGAAGGGAATTAAATCTTTGGATACCGCGTCGTAATCATTAGTAAGGCTAATCGCGTTGGAAATAGCCCAATATTTTGTTATCCGTTTCCACGCCCACATTCTATCCACTGTTTCTAAAACGTAGGCTTCGTTTTTATCGGCAATCAAATAGGAGTTATTATAGTAAAGCTTATTATTAAATCCGCAGTTTCCACCCTGACCAAATTGTTCCAATAAGGAAATGATTACAAACAGTGACTCTTTGGCGGTTTTTCCTCGTTCCAAACCCAGACGCAATAAATCCATACCCAGCAAATATTTGTTTTCTTTACGCGGGGCTACTTTGGCAAAGAGGGCTTCATTCCCGATCGCGACACCGAACTCATTGACTCCAATTTCGGCGCCCCACATCCAACAGGGTTGAGAAAGCAAAACACCATTGGTATGTGAAACCTGCGGGATTTCAATGTAGGTGCATTTTACCGTCTCTCCCTTGACGTGGTCTTGCGGAGGTACTTGGATTAAATTTTGGACTTCATTCGGATCCCGATCGGAGTTTTTTCCGAAGATCATGCCTTTGGGGGTAAATGTAACTAATGTATCGCACATATCTGGTCAGTTCCTTTCATAGGTAATCGGATACTTGTCAATTGCTGCGCTGTGCTATCTTTTCCTTAACTCTTTCGAATTCTTCCTCGGTGAGTTTATAC
>JBAXON010000344.1:0-2612 GCA_037133255.1 Deltaproteobacteria bacterium | reverse complement strand
GGGCAAACTTGCCGCTCGAGTTTGGATGCAGAAGCACCGTGGGCGCGACTTTGGCTTTAAAATGGACGTTTCATCATGCTGCCGGAATATGAAAATAGCACCGGCCAGAAAGCTTGCACGTGAACTTGGCTGCACCCTGCAATTTACAGGCGTGAGAGGCGGAACCGATGACATGCTAAGGGCGCTCAGGGCAATCAAAGACAGCGCCACCCACTACGTTAAGCAGGACAAGTTGACAATTTGCAACCCATTGACCGGCTGGACGGATTGCATGGTGAAGCGCTACCGCGAAAAGCACAACCTACCACAGCACCCAGCACGATTACGAGGCGCTCAAACAATCGGCTGCGTGTGTTGCGGCGGCGGAAGTCAATTCAGCATATCGGCATATAGACTATTACGGAAAACTTGGCCGGAAGGCTGGCATAAATACGTTGTGGAGCTTGGCCTCGGGGCGATCATCCTCAGCATTAAACATGATGAACCGCTTGCCACGGTGAAAGCCGCTCTTGATCAGATGGGCGGACTTGCAACCGTGGCACAGGAAAGACCGTTCATCTTTGATTTTACGCGGAAAGAACCACTACCAGGTTATTCAAAATGAACGAAGATTATTTTAAGACATTGACACCACGCGAGCAACTTAACGATTTGATGCACAAATACGCTCAAACCACGGGCGGCAATTACCGAGCCGGATGGCAAGAACTTGACCGCCGATGGAAGGCGATTTATGGCAGCGCCCTTTCATGGCTGCGATGGAAACATAATCAGGACACGAAGCAAAACTTGACCTTGCCGACATATCTTGAAGGCACAGGGCAGCTTGGCTTGGCAATTACAATAGCAACAAAAATGAAGGAGGAAAATAAAGGTTTTAACGAATGATTAGTTAATTGACAAATAGATAAAGCCAAGCCACTTGCTGCGAAATGCGCAAAGGGAAGAAATGTCAAAGACCGGAAAACCGTGGTGCGGGACGCCTGCGGGTGGATGGTTGGAGGCATAACGAAAGCGAACTTAGACATGCGAGATGCTGAAAGAGGTCGGGTGAGTAGTAGTAGTAAAAAAATAATAAAGTCGCCTACGGGCGCAAGGAGATGTTTATGGGTACAGAATTAACAACGTTTATAAACGAAGCAACAAAGAACATAGAAGCATTTAAGGCAAAATATGACGCAAAGTTTAACAACCTCGAAACCGTCGTGGCACGCCGGGAATTTTCCGGAGGTGGATCGTCCTTGGGAGACATAAACACGACAGCTTCAAGGGATCACAAGACAGGCTTTCTGGCCTATGCACGCAATGGAAGCGACCCCGAAGGGCTGCGACGTCTGGAAATAGCCGCAAGCCTGTCCACGGATTCAAATCCAGATGGCGGCTATCTTGTCCCTGTAGAGATTGACAAGAACATCGAACGGCTGGCGCTTGCTTCAGTTGCAATGAGAAGGCTGGCGACGATCAAAACGAGCAAAGGCGAGTACACAAAGCCACTGAGCATAGGTGGTGCAACAGGCGGCTGGGTTGCTGAACGAGCTACCAGAGCTGAGACAGATACACCGGAGCTTACGTTGTTTTCACCTCCGATGTGCGAGGTATACGCCATGCCTTCCACTACTCAAAAGCTGCTTGACATGAGCGATTTTGATGTCGAGGGTTGGATTTTAGAAGAAATAAATGACGTCTTTGTCAACACTGAAGGCACTGGCTTTATTACCGGGAACGGAGTTGGCCAAGTTCACGGTATTCTTGACACGCTGAAGATGATAGCCAATTCAGGCTGGACTTTCGGCAAGACTGGTTTTATTACCAGCGGCCATGCAAGCCTTATCAACAATGCCGATAAAATTATTGACCTTCAGCACGCATTAAAGCCGGTGTACAGAGCTAACGGCACTTGGTTGATGAATGACTTGACCTTTGCCGTTATTCGCAAGTTGAAAGACGGCAACGGCAATTATATCGTCATGCCGGGGTTGGTTGGCGGCGCACCTGATTTCTTGCTGGGACGGCCGGTCGAGATTGACAGCAACATGCCGGACATTGGCGCGAATACTTATCCTGTCGCCTTTGGAGATTTCAAGCGGGCCTATACGATTGTTGACCATGTATCAGGCACGCGGCTTTTAAGAGACCCTTATACGAAGCCGGGGTGGGTAAATTTTTTCGTAGTGAAAAGAATTGCTGGAGGTGTATCCAATAGCGAGGCTTTGAAGTTTTTGAAAATCGCTGCGTAAAACAACACAGGCATGGCGCTGACCTAACGGCTAAGGTAATTTCGCCGTGAACAGCGCTGCGACACCGACACGCGGCCTCATTACCGAAAGTCGGCAGCTCACTGGCTGGGACTCACCATCTTCTCCGAGATGCCCCCAGCGCGTGAGCAATAACAGAAACCCGGCTACCGTCAAAAGTGGCCGGGTTTTTATTACCAATGACAAATTATCTTGACACGGGGCAAAAGTGGCGTATACTGAAAAAGCGAAAATCGAAATCGGGAGGCCACACGTGAGCATGGCAATTTCTTTTTGTACCATAATGTATATTTCTTTGGCGAATTTATTATCAAGAAACATTTCGATAATTGGTGAAGTAATGTAATAAGGAATATT
>JBAXON010000343.1:0-2622 GCA_037133255.1 Deltaproteobacteria bacterium | reverse complement strand
CAATGGTCAAAAAACTTTCATCTCCAACGGTATTCAGAATGATCTGGTAGTTGTTGCTGTCAAGACTGATCCAAAGGCGGGATCCAAGGGTATCAGTCTGATCGTGGTCGAAAATGGAACACCTGGCTTCAACAAGGGACTTAAACTTCACAAGATGGGGTTAAGAGGCCAGGATACGGCAGAGCTCAGCTTTGAAGACTGCCGGGTACCGGCAGCAAATCTGCTCGGTGAAGAAGGGAAGGGGTTTTATTATTTGATGGCCAAGCTACAGCAGGAGCGTCTGTTCACCTGCACTTCGGCGCAAGTCATGGCTGAAGCCATGCTGGAAATGACCATCAAGTACTGCAAAGAACGAACTGTTTTTGGCAAGCCGGTCAGTTCCTATCAGGCCAATACCTTCCGCATTGTGGATATGGCCACGGAAATCGAACTGGGCAGGGCGTTTCTGGATTCCTTGCTGGAAGATCACCTTGCCGGAAAAGAAATTGTCAAGAAAGTATCCATGGCCAAAGCCTGGATTTGTGAAATGGCCAATCGGGTGGCTTATGACTGTGTTCAGTTACATGGCGGATATGGCTATATGGACGAATACGCCATCAGCCGCTTTGCGCGTGATATCCGGGTATTTCCGATATTTGCCGGTACAACGGAGGTAATGAAGGTAATTGTCGGGCGTATGATGGATCTGTAAAAATAGTGCGGGTTTTCATGATACGGCTTACTAGCAATAATTAAAATTAATAAGCGGGAAAGATGGGAAGTGAGGAATGGATGGATTGAGTTAACCTAAAAAAAATCAAAGGGGGGAAGTGAAAAAATGGAAAGCATCTACATGCAAAAACCGTGGTTGAAGAACTATGACAAGCAAGTGTCCGCGACTTTAAATTATGATACGAGGACATTCTGCGAAAGATTCCGTGATACTGTGGCTAAGTATCCGGACAAACCGGCAGTCTTCTATTTAGGCAAGGCCTTGACCTTCAAGGATCTGGACATTTATTCCAACCAGCTGGCCCATTACCTGAAGAAAAGCGGCCTTAAGCCCGATACAGTAGTGGGTTTGAACATGCCCAATATTCCGGCAAACTTTATTGCAGTAATAGCAATCCTGAAAGCTGATTGCGTTTCAACAGGTCTTTCGCCTCTTTTGACGCCCAGCGAACTTGTGCATCAGATAAATGATTCAGGGGCACAGGTTGTTCTTACCGTGGATGTGCTTTATTCGAAACTTTATGAAGCTGCCTCCAAGACGAAGCTTAAGACGGTGATCGTTTCTTCCATCGCCGATTTTCTGCCGCCGGTAAAAGCCTTTTTAGGCAAACTCTTAAAGAAGATCCCTCAGGGCGAGGTAAATCCGATTGCCGGGGTGAAGGTGGAGCGCTTCATGGAAGCCATACGCTCGATGCCCAAAACCAATGTGGAATCCAAGAAAACTTTGGACGATGTCATGTACATGATGTACACCGGGGGTACCACAGGACCAGCCAAGGGCGCGCAGCTTACCCAGCGCGGCATACTGTTCAATAGTCAAATGATCACAACCTGGATGGATCTGAGCTCTGCCGATACCTTCCTGTGCGCCTTCCCGCTTTTCCACATTGCCGGGTTGGCCTTGTGTACCGAAGCATTTATCTACGGCATCACGCAGATAGCCGTACCGAATCCCCGGGACCAGCATTTCCTTATTGGAGCGATCAAAAAATACAAACCAACAGCGATGGTGAACGTAACCACAATATACCTGGAACTGATGAAGAATCCTGCATTTAAGGCACTGGATTTTTCAGGTATCAAATGGTTCATGTCGGCGGCCCAGGCGTTTCCTCCGGCGAATATCAAAGACTTTAATACCATCGTCGGTGGTGAAGGCAAGCTCGTTGAGCTCTACGGCATGACGGAGACATCTCCGGTGACATGTTGTACGCCGCGTTACGGGAAGAAGAAGCCGGGATCGATCGGTATGCCGTATCCGGACACCATCATCAAACTTATTGATCCGGAGACGGGCAAAGAAGCCGCATTGGGTGAGCCAGGCGAGATGGCGATAAAAGGACCGCAGGTCTTTACCAAGGGTTACTACAACCAGCCCGAAGAGACCGCACATGCTCTTCGTGATGGGTGGATGTTCACAGGCGATGTCGCCAAGATGGATGAAGATGGTTACTTCTATATCGTGGATAGAGTTAAGGACATGGTTATTGTATCTGGTTTCAAGGTATTCACAAGAGAGCTAGACGATGTCCTGGCCAAACATCCGGATATCGATGCAGCGGCATCATTTGGTATTCCCGATCCGGAAAGAGCCGGGTCGGAGAGGATCGCCGTTGCCGTAGTACTTAAATCCGGTATTGAAAAGAGCGATGCTGAGCGCGAGAATATCATCTCCTACCTGAAGGCTGAAGTAGCGGCATACAAGGTGCCCAAGAAGATCATCTTCATGGATGCGCTTCCGGTAAGCGGTGTGGGTAAGGTCCTGAAACGTGAACTAAGAAAGATAGTAACAATTTAGAGGGGATAATAGCCCTATTGAAATTCAACCGATACTTTTCCCCCCGGCCACGGGGGGAAAGGTATCGGGGTGGGAACGAACGATATAGTTTTACGCATCCTCAAACGAGGAGG
>JBAXON010000342.1:0-2631 GCA_037133255.1 Deltaproteobacteria bacterium | reverse complement strand
AACAAGGAGGAAGATATATGTCGTATAAGTTTGTTGAATTGGCGATAAGTAAACATATCGCAACTGTAACCATGGCCAGAATTGACGCATTAAACGCGCTGAGTTTAGAATTTGCCGCGGAGATTGCCCGTGTGTTTAAAGAAATGGGTGAAAATGACGATGTTCGCGTTGTTATCTTATGCAGTAAGGCGAAAATTTTCTGCGCCGGTCTTGATTTAAAAGAAGCAGCAAGCGGAGACATTTCATCTGTTAAAGGCGTTCTTGATACCATCAAAAAAGCTCAGCCTTTGTTTGACTGCTGCAACGCAATAGAGGAATGCCCCAAGCCGGTAATCGCGGCAGTGCACGGGAAATGCATCGGCGGCGGACTGGACATAATTTCCGCCTGCGATATTCGTTTGTGCACCGAAGACGCGGTGTTTTGCCTCAAAGAAGCAAACATCGGGTTGGTTGCGGATATGGGCGTGCTACAGAGGCTTCCGCTAATCATCGGCCAGGGCTTTGCCCGGGAAATGGCCTATACTGCGGCAAACTACCCGGCCAGAGATGTGGAAAAAATGGGATTGGTCAATAATGTTTATGCCGATCAGGCAGGACTTATGGCCGCTGCTCAAAAACTGGCAGCACAGATTGCCGCTAACGCGCCGCTGGCTATCAAATGCACCAAAGAAGTGCTCAATTTCAGCCGTTTTGTAAACACCTATGAAGGCATGGCAATGGCTGTTCAGAAAAACGCGTCGATGATGATGACGGAAGATTTGAAGGAAGCCTTCATGTCGTTTCTGGAAAGAAGACCCGCTGATTTTAAAGGAAAATAAATTGTATGGGGAATGGTTTCATCCTGCATACGCCGGACCGAATAACCATTCCCCGAAATCCAAGGTAGGGGATGATTATGAAACGAATTATCGCTTATTTAGTTTGTTTTTCGTTACTGATTTCCGCGGCTATAGTTTTTGCGGAAATGAAGTCTCTTCTTAAGGAATACACTTATCAAGCAAGTGAGCTCGACAGCAAAACTTCCTGTCGGGCAATCGCTTTGGAACAAGTCAAAAGAGAACTGCTCGAAGAGCTGGGCGCTTATGTCGAATCAACAACAGTAGTCCAAGATGCTCAAATAGGGAAAGATGAAATTAAAACGATTACCGCCGGTGTTGTCCAGGCAAAAATTATTGACGAAAAATGGGACGGTAAATATTTCTGGATTAAGGCCGAAGTCAGCGCGGATCCTGATGAAGTGGCAGCTTCTATCGAAAAAGTAAGAAACGACCAGAAGCTTGCCGAGGAGCTGGCGGAATCACAAGCCGAAAAAGAAGCGGCACTAAATGAAATTGACCGGCTAAAAGAAGAACTTGCTCAGTCTAATGCTGATAAAGAAAAGCTTGCTCAATATAACCAGGCAGTCAACCAATTGCAGGCCGCCGATTCCTTTGAATCAGGCACAGCAATGACTGTTGCGGGAGATTATGAGGGAGCAGCCAAAGCCTACGACCGCGTGATTTACCTAAGGCCTGAAGACCCCAAGGCATATTTCGGCCGCAGTATTGTCTATATATATTTGGGGAACTATTTAAGAGCAACTCAAGACCTGGATAGAGCCATGGTGATAAGACCTGCCAATACCAATGTCTATTTCCAGAGAGCTTCGGCTTATAAAAGCATTAGGGAAGCGAGGTTAAATGATCCTTATCGAGGGCAGCGATTTCCCGGTAAACCTTACAGACCGGTAGTACCGGTACCCCAAAATGATCCTCTGAAGAAGTATTTGGATAATAAGCAAACTCAGCACAAATTTGTTAAGGTTAATCCTTTGCAGCCAGGACCAGGAATCAAAAGAGACCCCCGGCAAGTTCAACCGCGCACTTTCCAACAGAAACAGGAAAGGCCTGTTATTGGAAAACCTGCAAGACCGTACATATATCGAAAAGGTGATGTGCAGCCACCAACCCATCCGGAGAGAAAACCGTCTGTTACCACACCTCGTGTTGATGAACCAAGGATAATACAAAACAGAAACTCAAACGAAGAACGGAAAAGAGACTGGCAACTAAAGAAAAAAGAACAAGATGATCAAAGGTCTCTACAAATGCAACAGCGCCAAAATTTGAAGAAAAAAGAAGGCTCTTTTGCCAGAGATCAAGGCCAGCCGCAAGGTCGCAGGCAAGCCAATGTCCCGACACCGAATCAGCCGCGGGTAGAGAGAAAAGCACCTATTGGCCAGCCGCGCGTTGATCGCGTACAAAAGAAGGAAATAAAAGAGGACAGGAAAAACTTAAAGCAAAATAGATTTAATAAGGATGACGACAGACCAGACCACCGCTAGAGCATCAGTTGAACAATCATCACATAATCCCCTTAAATAAAAAGCCGCGTTATTCCTAAACGCGGCTTTTTATTTGCGTAATAATACTTTGTCTTTGCGAGCGAATGTAATGAGCGAAGCAATCTCGTAAACCATTGCTAATATTTAGATTGCCACACGCACTGTCGTGCGTTCGCAATGACAAATTAGGATTGCGGCACAGCACGCCTACGACCGGTGTGGCAGAATGCACGTTTGCTAAATATTTTTTGCTGCTTGTTCAATTCCCTTTCGAATAAAATCCAGTTTTTCCTGGGCCATCTTCACCG
>JBAXON010000341.1:0-2640 GCA_037133255.1 Deltaproteobacteria bacterium | reverse complement strand
GGGCTTTTGCATATATCCAAACTGTCGCGTGGCAAAAAGATCAAGCACGCCCGCGATGTTCTTGCCGCAGATTCTAAATTAGAGGTCCAAATTGAAAAGATTGATCGTGAAAATAAGCGTATCTCTCTCAACATTCCGGGCAATAATCAGGATGTTTCCTCCGATGGAGGAGGTGAGGATTTTCGCAGCTACGTTCCCGATGCACCCAAGACTATGGGAACATTTGGTGACCTGCTAAAGAAATCGAAAAAGAAGAAATAGAGATTGCCACGTTCACTGCCGTGAACTCGCAATGGCAAACGATAATTATGACACAGTCTCATCGCGGGATTGACAGGTTGTGGAACTTTTTTACGAGAGGACGATCAACGCGTCGGCCACAATCGGATTGGCACCGCTTACGATAATCGGGTTAAGATCGATCTCGGCTATTTCCGGATGAAGCAGAGATATATCTCCAACGGCCCGGATTATCCTGATGAGTTTTTCGATTTTAACCTTTGGCAAACCGCGAAATTCATCCAGCAAAGACTTTGCGCGAATGTCGGCAAACATTTCCTCCACATCCACATCACCAAGGGGTGCCAGGCGTATCGTTGTATCGCGATAGATCTCGGTAAAAACTCCACCAAGGCCAAACACAACACAAGGACCAAATCCAGCGAAACGGGTCATGCCAGCTAGAAATTCCCGGTTTCCCCGCAGCATTTCCCCAACGATTACTGGCACGGCTTTCCCCGCCGCTTTCTGGATAGATTTAAAATTATCTTTGAGCTGGGCGGCATTCTCTATATTTAAAGCTATAAGCCCCTTACCGCTTTTGTGCATGATTTCCCAACTGCAAGCTTTGAGCGCCACTGGATAGCCAATTTTTCGGGCAGCATCCAATGCCTCGGCTTTCGTTGAAACCATTGCCTCTTTTGTAATGGGCACACCGTAAGCCGCCAGTAATTTTTTTGCCGCGTGTTCATCCAGCGCTGTTTGACCATTTGCTTTTGCTTGTTTTATGAGACGGGTAGCCACCTTACTTACTGCCGGCAGATCGATTTTACCCAAAGGTTTGCGCTCTCTAATTAGTTTGTAGGAGTAAAGAGAACCTAAAGCCCGTGCGGCATTTTCCGGTGAATGAAAAACAGGCGTGTTTGTGTCCTGGTAGCCCTTAGTATATCCGTCTTCCCGACCGAAGAAAGTTGATATCAGCATCGGCATTTTGTACTTATGTGGTAGCTCAAATGCCTTGTCAATAACCGGCCCAAGCATCTTTAAAAATTCTTCTAAGCTGATTCCGCCGACAAGATCTACAACATGGTTGTAAATTTCCTGCATAAAGCCGGAATGAAGAACACCATGCAGGACTATCGCGTCCACCTCACCGCTTTTCATCATAATCTCCGGCAGGGTTACGGCAAGTTTTTCCATACTCAAATGAAAAGTCATATCCACGGGATTAGCCGCAGAAGCGTGAGGTTCAATGTATTGTTTAATCTCTTTTTGCAGATTCTCAGAAAAACGGGGAACTTCCAGCCCGGCCAAATCGCAGGTATAGGCAATGGCGGTTGCGGGACCGCCGGAATTAGTCATAATTCCCACGCGCCTTCCCCGCAGAGGCGGCTGTGTGGCCAAAGCCCATCCATTGGCATAGAGTTCTTCTATGCTGCCAACTCTAATTATTCCGGCCTGTTTCAATATGCCGTTATAGAGAAAATCAGGCCCAGCCATAGCGCCTGTATGGCTTGATCCGGCACGGGCGCCGGAAGCTGAACCACCGACATATTGTGCAAGTATGGGTTTGCGTTGCGAGACCTTGCGGGCTACTTCGATAAATCTCTTCCCGTCGCGTATTCCTTCGATATAAAGAATGATCGCCTTTGTTTGTTTATCATCACCGAGATACTCCAAAGCGTCCACAATGTTGATATTGGCTTCATTGCCTAAGCTGATAGCTTTGCTGAATTGAATTCCCCTTTTTCTCAAATATGGCAGAGATTGGGCCACGTAAGTGCCACTTTGTGAGGCAAATCCAAGCAGGCCAGACTTGGGTAAAAATGGAGCGACTGTAGTGTTCAAATTAATCTCGGAATTAATAATTCCCAGACAATTAGGCCCGACAAAACGTATTCCATATTGTCCCGCTATTTCATTGATCTTTTTTTCCATGTCCAGACCAGTTGCGCCTGTTTCCTTATAACCGGCGGTAACAATAATTGCTCGTTTAGTGCCGATTTTACCGAAATCTGTAAGTAGATCAGTTATTGCTTTATTCGGAACTATAAAAACAACCAGATCAGGAGCTTCAGGCAGATCTTGGGCTGTAGCATAAGCCTTGTGCCCCAAGACTGTTTTTTCCGTACGATTAATAGGATAAAAAGCGCCTTTATATCCATCTTTCACGATGCTGAGGGCCTGAATAGTTCCCATTTTCATAGGATCATTACTTGCGCCCACAACAGCAACAGATTTTGGATTCATAAGTAACTTCAAAGGATTTTCCGACATTATTCAACTCCCTTCAAAACAAATCTCATTAGAATTATGACCGGCAGTACAGAATAAAAAAAATTATCTGTCAAGCTAAAATCACGGATCGAATTGCCTCAAATAAAATGTTACCGAAGGGGTGGATTAAAAAAGTACGATGAC
>JBAXON010000340.1:0-2684 GCA_037133255.1 Deltaproteobacteria bacterium | reverse complement strand
GCTAACCATCGTAGCCTTGGTAGGCCATTACCCTACCAACTAGCTAATGGTACGCGGACTCATCCTTCAGCAAAAGCTTGTAAACAGAGGCCTTCTTTGACTGCACAACAGTAGTTATGCAGTATCATTCGGTATTAGCCCACCTTTCGATGAGTTATTCCCAACTTAAGGGTAGATTATCCACGCGTTACTCACCCGTGCGCCACTTTACTTGCCCACCGAAGCGGACTTTCTCGTGCGACTTGCATGTGTTAGGCACGCCGCCAGCGTTTGTTCTGAGCCAGGATCAAACTCTCAAGTTTTAATCCTAGAAAGAAAGATTTCTCTTTCTTATTTCTCGCTTTACTTCAAAAAAAATTAATAGGACCCACAAATTCATTTTCCCACTATTCAATTTCCAAAGAGCCATCTTGAAACGAGCTGCGACGAATAAATCAATCTGATTTATTTGTCAAGTTAAATTTTCAAAATTCAAAGATACTTTGTGTTCAGCCGGTAATCACTTGGAGCGATCCGAATAACTACGAGTTCTACTATTTGTGAACTTTGTTGAAATCCTGAACTTAACTTCCAGCACATCTCTGACGAACAGAAAGGGACTTCTACTCCCACTTTGCAAATGTGTCAAGAAATAATTTCAACTATTTTGCAATTATCAGCATAAATTTAATTTAGCTTTTAATTACAAAGGCTTCACGCCAGTCTTTTTTCCAGCGCGGCAAGTTCTTCTGTGAGTTCTCGGGGAAGTCTGCCGCCGAATTTAGCATAATGTTCTTTAACCAAAACGATCTCCTTTTGCCACCCTTCCCTGTCCACCGTCAGAAGCTCTTTCATGTCCGCTTCACTGACATCAGGCAACCCGGCACGTTCAATCGCATCCGCGGTTGGCATATAGCCAATAGGCGTTTGGGCTACGCCGCCTTCATTGTTGCAGCGCTCGAAAACCCACTTGAGCACGCGGCTGTTTTCACCATATCCCGGCCACAACCACTTGCCATCCGCTGTTTTGCGAAACCAGTTCACATAAAATATTTTGGGAAGCTTATCTGCTGATGTTTTCTTCCCGATTTCTATCCAGTGTTTAAAGTAGTCACCCATGTGGTAGCCACAGAAAGGAAGCATTGCAAATGGATCGCGCCTTACTGTTCCTGCCGCCACATCCAGCGCGGCAGCGGTAACTTCAGAACCGACAATTGATCCTAAAAACACGCCATGATTCCAATTAAAGGATTGATGCACCAGAGGTATAGTGTTTGGACGCCGGCCGCCGAAGAGAAACGCGCTAATCGGCACACCGTTTGGGTCTTCCCATGCCGGATCAATGCCCGGACATTGTCGCGCCGGTGCTGTAAAGCGCGCATTGGCGTGAGCTGCCGGCTTGTCGGTTTTTCCTTCTTCCCATTCCTTGCCGGTCCAGTCAATAAGTTTACCCGGCGCTTTATAACCGATGCCTTCCCACCAGACATCACCATCTGAGGTGAGGCCAACATTAGTATATATTGTATTGCGGTTAATAGACTTCATCGCATTGGGATTTGATTGCAAAGACGTCCCCGGCGCGACACCGAAAAATCCCGCTTCAGGATTTATCGCGTACAGGCGGCCGTCTTTCCCGAATTTCATCCAGGCAATATCGTCTCCTACGCATTCCACTTTCCATCCGGGCATTGAGGGAACAAGCATAGCCAGATTTGTTTTACCGCAAGCGGAAGGAAAGGCGCCGGCGACATACTTCTTTTCACCTTGAGGATTGGTAATACCCAGAATAAGCATGTGCTCCGCAAGCCAACCTTCTTCCCTGGCGATAACTGATGCTATCCGCAGAGCAAGGCATTTTTTGCCGAGGAGCGCATTGCCGCCATATCCTGATCCATAAGACCATATCGCATGCTCCTCCGGAAAATGAGAAATATATTTTTCTTCAATTGGCGCGCAGGGCCAGATACCGTTATCCTTCTGCCCGGCTGCCAGTGGTTTCCCGACGGAATGGAGACAGGGAATAAATTCGCCTTCTGCTCCCAGCGCATCGAGAACTTTACTGCCCACACGTGTCATAATGTGCATGTTCACAACTACGTACGGTGAGTCTGTTATTTCTATGCCGATTTTAGAAATAGGAGAGCCTACCGGTCCCATGCTGAAAGGTATAACGCACAGAGTGCGACCTTTCATGCAGCCTTTATACAGGCCTTTCATAATTGTTTTGAGTTCTTCGGGGTCGTTCCAGTTGTTTGTCGGGCCGGCATCATCCTTTGATTTTGATGCGATATAAGTCCTGTTTTCCACCCGCGCCACGTCGGACGGATCTGAACGGAAAAGATAAGAACCGGGTAGTTTTTTAGGATTGAGTGGGGTGGCCAGTCCTTCATCAACCATCAGCTTTATCATACGCTCATATTCATCTTTGGAACCGTCACATAAGTAAATTTGATCGGGTTCGGTCATTGCGGCTACTTCTGCCACCCAGTCATTTAGTTTTTGATTTTTTGTCCTGTCGAATTTCAAGATTGTTCCTCCTTGGAAATTTTATTTTCCTGTATTATTTATTTATGTTTTTACATCAATACAGCTTTGAGCGGCTTGTATATATGGAAAAGATCTTCGTATGTCAAGAAGATTAAATAGTCAATTAAACTGATATGTTCTAATCTTTTCATGACTCCATTGATATACAAAATCCTTTT
>JBAXON010000339.1:0-2699 GCA_037133255.1 Deltaproteobacteria bacterium | reverse complement strand
TGCCTGACGTCAAGCGCACGGTCATGATACAGGCTATATTCAGACGAATGATGATAACCTGGGCACCGGAGCCAAATACACACTGATTCATATTAAAAGAAGTATTGTGTTTGCTCAGGATTATTACGCTGGGGAAAATTATTTTCTTACCGATTTGGTGTGCTTCAGAGATATACTGTTTTGTACTGGTTTAAGTTTCGATATTAAAAAAATTACTTTTCCCTCAACCAATATTGAAATCATGGGTAAAATGCTCGGAACTGCTGATTTGTTAAGTCAAATGGCTGATCGGTTCTATCTGGAAAAATTGATTCCCCTTTTCCATGAATTTGAGGAGGGAAATGTTCCGGGATTTGAAAGCGAGTTTGATCTGTTAAAAAAAACTACTGATTTCTATAAATCTGTCCAGGCAAGATTTGAAAACGATCTTGGCAATGTTCAGAGTTATATGATTAACCACTTTCGGAATCGCTGGAATATCGAAAGAAATATTTATAATGAAGCTATTGAAAAAAATATCAACTATCTTAAAACTATCATAAAAAATAATTACAAAAACCTTCATGATTGCCTGCGTCGCAATACGCTTATTATGCAATAATTAGATAAGCCCTTAACTAATTGACTTTTTACGTTGATGTGTTATCTTTACTAACAAAATTGTGTCGTAATGTCTTTGCGAGAGAATGAAGCGACCGAAGCAATCTCATAAAAATCAGATAATTAAAGATTGCCACAGCGCCTGAGAGGCGCTTCGCAATGACACAGAGGATTGTAAAGCGGTTTAAAAAGTGAAGTAAGTAAAAAAATTATCCGTATATCAGGAGGATGAAGTGAAGATATTTGTTCAAAAAGGAAATCTTGCCGAGGCTAAAAGTCAGGCCATTATTTTAACATTCTTTGAGGGTCAAAAAAAATTAGTGGGAGCCGCGCTGCAAATTGATCAGAAATGCAATGGATTAATCAGCGAGCTAATTAAAAACCGCGATTTTGAAGCTAAGCTATCTCAAATATCAGTCATCTATACAAAAGATCTGCTGCCGGCAAAAAGAATTACTCTTCTTGGTTTGGGAAAATCAACTGAAGTTGATTTGGATAAAATTCGAGGCGCTTTTGCCAAAGTCATGCAACATCTGCGGTCACTCAATATCAAAGAAGCAGCGACTTCCCTTGATTGGGAAATTATTTCTGAAACAAAAGAAAAAATTGCGCAGGCGGTAGTAGAAGGAGCGCAGTTGGGTCTTTATCAGTACAATCCTTATAAAACTGTCGGACGCGAAGATTTAAAGGAGATGGAACAATTAAACATAATCTGTGAAGGAAAAGATTTTAATTTAATTGAGAAAGAAGTCAAAAAGACGCAAATAATTACCGAGGCTGTTTATTTCGCGAGAGACCTTGTTTCCGCGCCTTCCAACGAAATGACGCCGTCAATCATGGCGATAAATGCTCAACGGATAGGGAAAAGAACAAATGTAGTCTGTAAGGTTCTGGATAAAAAGAAGATGAAAGAGCTGGGGATGAATTCCCTGCTTGGAGTGGCCTCCGGCAGTAATGAAGAACCGCAATTCATTATTCTGGAATATTCCGGTGGAAAAAAGAGTGAAGCACCGATAGTGCTTATAGGGAAAGGTCTGACTTTTGACAGTGGCGGCATCTCCATTAAACCGTCTGAAAAAATGGATGAGATGAAAACAGATATGTCCGGTGGCGCGGCAGTTATGGGCGCGATTATGGCCGCGTTGAATTTAGAGCTACCGCTGAACATCGTCGGGCTGATTCCAGCCACGGAAAATATGCCGAGCGGCACCGCTTATAAGCCCGGTGATATATTAAAATCGTTTTCAGGTAAAACTATCGAAGTTATCAATACAGATGCTGAAGGAAGGCTGATTTTAGCCGACGCGCTATCTTATGCTTCAAAATATAAACCTGCCGCGATTATCGATGTCGCAACTCTCACCGGCGCCTGCATTGTCGCTTTGGGAGATGATGTCATCGGCATGTTAGGAACGAACGATAAACTCAAAAGTGAAATTAATAAAGCGGCAAAGGCCACAGGCGAACTTGTCTGGGAGCTGCCTTTATGGGAGTGCTACAGTGAGCTGATCAAAAGCGACATTGCCGATTATAAAAACAGCGGGGGCAGGGCAGCAGGGACGATCACAGCGGCGGCTTTTTTAAGCAAATTTGTCGGAGATTTTCCCTGGGTACATTTAGATATCGCCGGTCCTGCCTGGACTGCTAAAGACAGAACCTATATTCCTAAGGGAGCATCAGGGGTTGCTGTGCGTCTGCTTGTGGAATATTTGCGAAATCGTATCGATAAGCCACGGGTATAATACCCTCCGCTGCGCGGGATTGTTCAACTTGCCAATTCCGCTGCACTGCGTTTTCCTTATTGGAGTTTCACAATAGCATGTCACTTCTACTGGAAATAAATGATTTAAGAACGGTCTTTGACACAGCTAAGGGCAGGATTTCAGCTGTGGACGGGGTTTCGCTTGGCCTTAATTCCGGTGATACTCTGGGAATTGTTGGTGAATCAGGTTGTGGGAAAACAGTATTGGCCCTTTCCATAATGAATCTCATTCCGGCAAATGGCAAAATTGTTAACGGTGAAATATTATTTTCTGGTCAGGATTTACTAAATCTGTCAGCAGAAGAAATGCGTAAGAAGCGTGGCAGTGAGATTGCCA
>JBAXON010000338.1:0-2713 GCA_037133255.1 Deltaproteobacteria bacterium | reverse complement strand
TGGTTCCTGCCAACTACTCTAACATATTTTGTCCAACTTAGGGGGTGCAGTCCACTAGTCTCATTATCAGCTTGGCTCACTAAAGGCTGAAGGGAAAAGAAGAGGAAATTGTTGAAACGTTGATACGTTGAAAAGTTGATAGGAAATGTTGATTTGTTGAAGGGACTGACGGATTGGATGGTTGGACTGATTAGCAAACAAATTGTGAAATGTTAAGGGTGCAGCTTTGCACAACTACCCTATTCGTCACGTGTGACCTTTAGGTTATTCCGGGCTTGACCCGGCGAAGTGCCCCCACGGTGCCCTTCAGGGTATTTAGGGTAAATCTGGGAAGCTCTTGATAATACTGGATTTACCCTAAGGGGCACGCCGCCCGCCTTCGTAACCTGAATAACCTAAATACCCTGAAGGGCACTATAGGGTCACCGTGGGGTCATCTACGACGGGAATAACCTGATCACCTGAAGGTGACACGAGGCCACACGTGACAAAATTGCTGGTTTTGTGTAGTTGTGCAAAGGTTTCAAAGGGTGCAGCTTCACAGATCTCTATTTTTCTTTAAATATATAGTTGCCATTTTGGCGCCATTATGCTATTTTTCAGGTAAATAAGGAGGTGTCTTATGGCGCTTAATAAAGTCGAAGAGAGGATTCCGGCCCGAATGCCTCTCGATGTCTATGAGAGAATAGCCGCAGCGGCCCGGACTGTCGGGGCGACTCTTAACCAGTTCCTTGTCCAGTCCGCCTTGGATAAGGCCAACGATATTCTGGAAAGGGAGCGGGTAATCACTCTTTCCACCACTGCTGCGGATACTTTTTTTGGCCTCATCGAGAATCCACCCATTCCGAATGATAATTTGAAAGCTGCCATGAATCAGAGAGAGGCGCTTTTGTGCCAGAAATAACTTCCCTTGCGCGTCATCACGACCAATCCAGGTTTGATTGCGGCGTTCCGGGATTGAATTCCTTTCTTAAGGCAACTGCCCGACAGCATGGTGATAAAGGGATTTCACGTACTTTTGTGCTGTCGGATCAGGAAAAACCGGACATAATCCTCGGATATTTTACTCTCACTCTTTGTGAAGTTCGGACGGAGCACCTCCCAGAGATATTTGCAAAGAAATATCCACAGCACGGACTTCCTGCCGTACGACTGGCGAGGCTTGCTGTTGCCGGAAAATACCAGCGAAAGGGCTATGGCGGTCTGCTGCTCGCGGAAGCAATCCACCGTACGATTTTAATCTCAGAGCAAGCCGGTCTGATTGGTCTGTTTGTTGATGCAAAGGACGAAGGTGCATATAAATTCTACGAAAGATACGGTTTTGTTTCGCTTCCAGGTCATGTGCTGCAATTATTCCTGCCACTTGAAACACTTCGTTTGGCGGTGAAAGGGGAAGAATAGACGGCTTAGGAAAAAAGGCTGAAGACTGTCCCACTACGCTGCGCTTCGGGGATAGTTCCCAATAGCCTATGGCTATTGGATAGTTCGTCCAGCAAATTTCAGTGCGCTACCACCGCTTTGCGGGATAGTTCGACTAATGCTTCAATCTTCGCTTTGCTCGATTTTAGCAAGTCTCACTACGTTTCTGAAACTTGGGACTCACTACCACTTACGTTTCCTATAGTCAACTGGTCTCACTAAAGGCTGAAGGACAGAGCGTGTCCCACGGCACTGCGTGCCTGGGATAGTTTGCCTTACGCTTCCTATCGTCAGCTTGGCTCACTACCCCGCTACGCTGCGCTTCGGGGATAGTTCGACTTACGTTTCGATCTGCGCTTCACTTGATCTCAACTGGTCTCACTAAAATGTTGGTTTGTTGAAGGGACAACCAAGGATGCATAGGGGCGAAGATTTTTCGTCCCTTTTTTATTGGCAAAGGAGAGGGAAAGAGCAGACGGATTAGAGGATTAGAAGATTTGCAATCCATCTCCGGTGCGGAGTTTACCCGGGGGAACATTTACTACAATATCAATGCTCAATTCATGTCCTTTTTTGGGCGGTGAATGGACATCTAAATCTCGTGACAATTAAAACTCTTTTTGCCGATGTACAACATAAAATCAGCGGCGCCGGAGGGTGTTAGTGATCGGCTGGAATGATTTGTTATGCCGATATTTCAAGATAGGTAGAAAAGCTATGAGGCGTTGGAATGTTAAGATGATCTTCTTTTAATCCTTCAAGATGAAATTCTATAGCCTCTCTCATTTTTTGTTCTACCTCGCCCCGATCTGCTCCGGTTGCAATACAGCCATCCAAATCTGGGGAATAGGCCGAAAACCCGGTTTTAGTTTCTTCTACAACAATTAAGTAGCGGTTCATTTTTTTAGCCCTGCCTGTTTATATATACTGTTTAAAGTTCCTGTCGCCAGATCGTCGCCAGGTTTCCCTGCAATGGTTACAAGACCTGATTTTGTAGGATGCTTGTATTGCTGGTGACTTCCACGTGTCCTGGCCAGATACCAACCATCCTCTTCAATCATTTTAATTATATCGCGAATTTTCATAAGAGCTATTTATCACACTTTCTCTGTATGTTCAATTCGCACACTTAATATACCAAGTTGATATTCTCTGATATTTTGTTCAATCATATATTAATTAAAAAAAAATGCAAAGAAATAAATGTGTTATAAAATCAAAGATTATTGAACTTTTGCCATTAGGTATTTGGTGGTAATAAATACTAACCTCGCTCCGCTTTGCTTCGGGGATA
>JBAXON010000337.1:0-2721 GCA_037133255.1 Deltaproteobacteria bacterium | reverse complement strand
GCGTATCAGTGATGGCTCCCCCGGGGCCAAGTAGTGTTCCCGAACCACCTGCATCAATGCTCAGGTATTTGTCGCCAATCATGCCTTCGGTTTTAATGGCAGCGATGGCGTCGTCATATATTTTAATATCATTTTTGATTCTTATTTCCACAACCGCCTTCTGGTTTTCCTGGTCCATCGTGATTTTTTCCACCCGTCCGACATCAATGCCTAAAATATTCACAGGACTGCCAATTCTTAAGCCCGTAACTGTTGTGAATTTGGCAACAAGCGAATAGGAATTATTACTCAAAAAATCAACTTTACCCAATTTCACAGTCATATATCCGACGCAGAGCATACCGAAAATGACAAAGATGCCGACTATGGTTTCTATTTTGTATTTTTTCATTTGTTCACTCCTCGACGGCGCATCGCAGCCGCCCAATTTCTTTTTGTTGAGATTCCGCTGAATCTATGACGGAATCTATTTCAGCAATAGGTTGCCCTTGAGCAATTCCGGCCCGAATGGTGAAGTCAACGCCCTTCACCGAAGGCGCCTTCTTTTGAGCTTCAGCACAAATGTCGCTGATTCCTTGCTCCTGAAAATCCTTAACAAAATCATTCAAAATGCTCTCAGCTTCCTCAAGATTGGAAAAAGGTAGCACTGTTACAACTTCATTGGCCTTGCGGCGATTGGAAAAGCCGCCTATGACGCCAAAGTGTTTATTGATATACAGCCCCAACGAGTGGATTACTTCTTGTGCCGCATCGTGACCCAGGCTGGAACTGATTGCCTCTAGGTTGGACAGAGTAAAAACGACAACACAGTAACTTTCACCTGATTTTCTACGCTCTAGCTGAACATGATTTAAAATTTTAAAATTTCGCTTAGAGTAGAGACCCGTCAGTTCCTTTTGCAACCCTTCGAGGCTATGGATAACTTCATCGGTGAAAGGGTGATCAAAACTCCCCAGTTCTTCCGGAGTTCCCTGAAAAACAATAGTTTTATCATAGAGGGCGAGAATCCTGTTGGAAATAAAATACACATCCGGAATTTCATGGCTGACCATAATCGCTGTAAAATTAAATTTTCTCTGGTACTGAGCAATCATGCTCAGGATTGCATTTTTCCGGACAGGGTCTTGCCCGGTAGTTGGTTCATCAAACAAAACAATTCGAGGATCGGTTATCAGCGCGCGTGCCAGCGCCGCCCTTTTTTGCATACCACCGGAGAGTTCCGACGGATACCTGTGTGTGGCTTCGGCAAGTTCTGTCTGCTCGATTCTAGCCATAACTCTGCGGTCAATTTCCGCTTTTTTCAAATTTGTCGTCTCCCTCAGAGGCAGCGCTATATTATCATAGACAGTCAGTGAATCGAACAAAGCGTTGCCCTGAAACATGTAACTAATTTGGCCCAGTAGAGTGGCAATTTCTGATTTTTTCATTTCGGTCAACGGTTTGCCGCGGAAGAGAATAGTTCCTTCGTCGGGCTCAATCAGACCGATAATATGTTTGAGCAACACGCTTTTACCAGAACCACTCAGACCGATAATAGTGGTAACCTGTCCTTCATATACTTGCAAATTTACGTTCTCCAGAACTGTTTGCGATCCGAAGCGCTTGTTGACATTTTTAAATTCAATCAATGGAGTATTCATAAGTTTCTCTAAATCAGCAGTGCAGTTACTACATAATCTGACACCAGAATCATCACACAGGAAAGCACAACAGCCGACGTTGTGGCCAGGCCGACAGCCTGTGCGCCGTGGCTATCCTTGCGCAGATGCGCAAAATATCCCTGATAACAACAAACAGTAGCGACGATCACAGCAAAAACAATTGATTTAATAAAGCCGTTGGTTATATCATTCAGCACCACGTAAGTCTGGATGCTGTGCATGTAAACACCACCATTCAAACCCAAAAGCACAACTCCTGAAACATAGCCGCCGAAGATACCGATAAGATCAAACACAGCCGTCAGCAAGGGAAAGCTGATGATGGCGGCGATAATTTTGGGGCTCACAAGATACTGAAGCGGATTGATCCGCATGGTGTGCAAAGCGTCGATCTGCTCGCTAATGCGCTGAATACCGATCTCAGCTGTTATTGCCGAGCCGGCTCTTGCCGTAATCATTATGGCTGTTAGAACCGGTCCCAATTCCATGATCAGCGAGAGAGACACCAGAGAGCCAACTGCGCCTTGTGCGCCGAATTGAACAAGAGCATGGTAAGATTGCAAACCCAGAACCATACCGGTAAAAAAGCTTACCAGCATGATAATTGCTGTGGACCTTGCGCCGATGTAATATATCTGCGAAACAACCTTGGACAACTGCTTAGAACGAAAGGTTTTCAAGAGAGCCATAAAAAGGAAAACCGTTGCCGTGCCTAAACCGTTAACCCAGCCTATTACCGCTTTCCCGATAAAGGTGAACGGCTGCGTCAGTAATATTTCCATCCGCCACTTTGTGCCGCTTTCGGGAGTTTTCCGAGTATTTGTATCATCCGCCATTAATACAATTCGCCTTTATAACTTACTTGACCGGTAAATCCCATTAGATCACTGAACCTCAAAATCCGCTACCACGTGATTTTCTGGATATTTCGGCGAAATCTTACATATTTATCTTGATTCGTCAACAGAAGAATTAGCAGTAAAGATAGCGCTGATTCTATCGGAACAATATAGAGAAGACTATGGGGAAAAAGTATAATTCGGATACAGCAACAGTAACC
>JBAXON010000336.1:0-2724 GCA_037133255.1 Deltaproteobacteria bacterium | reverse complement strand
TACAGTCATTTATCGACTTCTGGATGCATTGCCCCCTGTGAAAATGTTGATTGCTAAACTTCTTAAAAAAATTGATTTTTCATCTGTCAAATATTTATGCTATGGGGCGGCGCCCATGTCAGTGGAAAAACTGAAAAAAGCAATCAAACTATTTGGACCGATCATGGTGGGAGGTTATGGACAGACCGAAGCCCCGGGGGGGATCTCTTGTTTGCGTATTGAGGAGCACTTCAAACGGGGGAGCGTCAAGGAATTCGCCGACGATTCGCGGCTCGCCTCCGTGGGGCGACCTGGAATACTCAACAAGGTTGTCATTATGGACGACCAGAACAAAACTCTTCCGGTGGGACAGACGGGGGAGATCTGTGTACAAGGTGATATCTTGATGAAGGGATACTACAACGCACCTGAAAAGACAGCGGAGACTATCATTGACGGGTGGCTGCATACTGGCGATCTAGGCCACATGGATGAGGAAGGCTATCTCTACATCACAGATCGAAAGAAGGATATGATCATATCCGGAGGCTTTAATATCTATCCACAAGAAGTGGAACAGGTTCTCTGGACCCATCCAGCGGTAAGTGACTGTGCGGTGATTGGCGTGCCTGACGAAAAATGGGGTGAGGCCGTAAAGGCTGTAGTTGAGTTAAAGCCGAATAAGAAGGTTACCCCAGAGGAGTTGATTGCACTGTGCAAAGAGAAGCTGGGCAGTGTCAAGGCACCGAAAACCGTTGATATTACGTCCGCGCTTCCGCGCAGCACAAACGGTAAGGTACTGAAGAAGGATCTGCGCGCAGAATATTGGAAGGGAGTCAAGGGGAACATCTAGCAGATATTGAATTTTAAATTATTTTTTTGGATGTGATCATGAACGATCGAAACAAAGAAGTTTCATCACTCGGAACATATAAAGAGGGCATGCCGTGGAATGCGGTGGAGCAAATCATCATGGAACGGCGGAGCATTCGTTCGTTCAAAAAAGAGCCGCTGCCCGACAGCATGATTCGGCGGATTCTCGAGACCGGCAGGTTTGCACCGTCGGCCGGCAACTGTCAGCCCTGGCGCTTTGTCGTGGTGAAAAGTCCTGAGATGCTGGCGGAGATGGAAAAAGACGCGGTGAGACTAGTAAGGCTCTTGATGTTTTTTCTCGATTACACAAGGGGGAGCTGCCTACGTAGACTAATCACCAAGCCCCTGGCCAAGTTCTACATACGCTTCCTGCCCAACGAGTTGCACCCGGTTCCCTTCGGGCTCATGACGCAAATAGCCCAGAAGTTGACCCCTGTTTTCCACAACGCTCCCACTCTCGTTCTACTCGTCGAGGATCGGCGAGGTGTTGGCAGCCCTCCACTAGACATCGGCATCTGCGGCCAGAACATGGTACTGGCGGCTCATAGCCTGGGCGCTGGTTCCTGCTGGATCGGGCTTGTCAAGCTGCTGATGTATTATCCGAAGTGGAGAAATAAATTCGGCATACGCTATCCCTACCGTCTGAACGACTGTATCGCTTTTGGGTGGCAGCAACCCACTGGCGATGGCCTGGTGCCGAGGGAGACGCAGATCGTGCAATGGTTTGAAGGCGGCCTGAATGACGCGCCAAGATTTGAGACACAGGGGGTATGACATGATGACTGCAAAGTATTCGCTACTCGACAGAATTCTGATACCGGACTACGACAGCCCTTCACAGATGCAGACGGGGAAGCTTGACTTCAATCCGGAGCGATGCACAGAGTGCGGAATATGCGTTTCCCTCTGCCCGGGTGGATGCCTGCTCACCGATACAACCACAAAAACCGACCTGCTAAGCGGTAAGGCACGCGGCGGGAAATACGGCCTGCCGCGCGTGGTCAGAACGAAAGCCGGCGCGACGCTCTGCATAGCCTGCTTCGACTGCGGCGCCGCCTGCCCTCATGGAGCCATCAGCATACGGAACAATTTCAATCCGGGAGGGCATTTCAAGAGGATCACGCAGACGTCGAACGTTAGATATCCCAAACGGTATTGACCGGCGTTATGGCACCGTGGATGATTATGACAGCTGCTTTTTAGAAACACCCGTTTAATCACTGGTATGAGCACAAAAGCTGCTCACGGAAAATAGTTTCGGAGAAATAAATGGAATTCAAGTATCTGAAAACTCGAAAAGTTAATGCGACGCTCTGGGTTGAAATTGACAATCCCCCGGTCAATTTTTTGACCATGGATCTGCTCGAAGAGTTGCATACGCTGGTGAAGTCAGTCCGGAAGGATGATTCCATCAGGGTGCTCGTTCTCACCGGCGGGAGGGATGACATCTACATCATGCACTTCTCCATACCTGAGCTCTTGCGTCTCCATGCGCACAACAGACGGCTGTTATTAAATGTTATCGTGAAATTTAAGCCCACCGCCGCGCTCCTGAATTATTGCATGACCTTAAACAACTGGCTGATGGACTGCTTTCCATGGCATGAATGGCTGATGCTAAAAATGACGAAGCTGATACGGGGATATTCGTCGGGCATGTTTTTATGGCTCCAGATGACGCGAACCTATCAGGCGGTTGAGCGGTTGAACAAGGTGACTATTGCCGCCCTCAACGGCCCCTGTAACGGCGGCGGCACTGAGCTGTCGGCCTGTTTCGATTTTCGATTTATGATAGAGGATCAGGGATATACCATTGGCCAGCCCGAGTGTCTGTTGGGAATCGTTCCCGGCGGCGGAGGCACGCAGCGTCTC
>JBAXON010000335.1:0-2742 GCA_037133255.1 Deltaproteobacteria bacterium | reverse complement strand
ATACAATCAGCCCGCCACTTGCCGATATATTATTTATAGAAATATCTTCATAGATGTTCAGAGTTTCTTTCTGGAAACCTTTATTCCATTTTATCGATTGATCAATATTCCCCTGAATTAATGATACTTCCATCGATGGTGTTGTTTGATTTTGCAATAGTTTATCGATACTGTTCACCCGAAAGATTCCGTATATGTAGACGCTGATCAGAATCAAAGATACTGCTGCGGCTATGATGTACTCACGCTTAGATCTTTTAGTGATAATTTCAAATACCGAGACATTGACCAAAATAATTAAGAATGACAAACCATAGACGCCCAAAATATCGGCAAATTGAATCACATATAAATTAAGATACTGCGAATAACCAAGATTCTCCCAGGGAAATCCTGTAAACAGTTGCGATTTGCAGTATTCAAGACAAACCCACAACACAGGAGCTATTAAATACAGCGGAATCTTATTTCGAAAATAAGCAATTCCTGCAGCAAACATGGCCAGATAAACGCTTAAATAAGAAGCTAGCAGCAGCATTAATATAATTCCGAGATATATCGGCAGGTATCCATAATTAACCATTACATAGGCAATCCAGTAGATTATTCCGATATAACCGACAACTCCGGTAATGAAACCCAACAGCAGCGTCTGTCGAATTGATGTTGTTCTATCCAATGCATATAGAAGCGGTATTAAAGCAAACCAGGCGACAAACCCAAAACCGTACTTCGGAAAAGATAATATCAGCAACACTCCGCTTAGAATTGCGAAGAAAATGTTTAATTTTAAATTTTCATTTTTTCCCGGAAGGTTACCGATGGAAGAGATTACTTTATTTTTCATTAGAATTTGGTTTTTTGATTTCCTTTATTTTGACTTTTTTAATACTGCGTTCATCGGCATTTTCTATCTTGATATCCAATCCACCTATCTGCAAATTCTCGCCAGTTAGAGGAATTCTTTTTGTAAAATTTAATATCAGACCACTTAGTGTTTCATATCTTCCTTTTTCCAGACTTATATTAAAATACTCCTCAATTTTTTCAATTTCCGTCCGGCCATCTACAGTTATTGATCCATCTGGTAACCGTGAAATGCCATCAGTACCTGTGCCAACCTCGTGCTCATCACGAATTTCTCCTACAATTTCTTCGAGCAGATCTTCTAGTGTCACCAAACCTGATGTTCCGCCATATTCATCAATGACAATCGCGATGTGCTTTTTGTTTTCTTTCAATTCAGAAAAGAGCAAATGGGTGTTTTTAGTTTCAGGAATATAATATGGTTTGATAAGACATGATAAAATATCTTCTTTAGTGATTTGTTGCGACCAGAATTGCAGCAGGTCTTTGACATTCAATATGCCAATGATATTATCAATTGTGCCACGATAAACGGGGATTCGTGTATAATGGGATTCAACTACCTCCTGAATAATTTCCTCAATAGTCGCTTCCGTACTGACAGCAACAATCTGCGTGCGGGGAATCATTATTTCACGAACGAGAATATGGGTAAATGCTAATATATTTTCAATCATCTCGCGCGATGATGCATCGACAAAACCCTGTCGTTGCGCGCTTGAGAGCATCGCTTCTATTTTTTCTTCAATATATTTCTTATTGCGCCAAAACAATATTTTTGAAGTAATTTTCATAATTTTTTTAAAATACACCTGACTTACAAACCACGTAAATACTCCGGCCTGATTTGTTTCATATCTTTTTCATCAATAACTGACCTGATCAATTTTAAAACATTTTCTTTTTGACGCGGTAAATAAGCCTTTATCGGTAAATAATTAGAGGCATGATTAGAAGTGAAATAACAATTAGTAAAATTTGAATTTGCAATAATTAAATATAATTCGCGGATAAAACCAAACTTATCCGGCAATACAAAGCGCCCAGCTATATAATCATCATACAAAGGTGTCTCGGGTACAAGCATCAGAGTAAGCGCGCCTGCGAAATCAGGATCCATGTCCGTCAATAATTTTGCCGTATCCAAAGCGTGCTCAATACTTTTTTCAATCCCGCCCAATCCCAGTATCACAGTTGCGGAGAGTATAATCCCAGCTTCTTTAACGCGACGTGCCGCTTCCACCATTTGTTCATAGGTTGCGCCTTTTGAAATATTTTGCAGCAATTCAATATTTCCTGTTTCCACCCCAAGATATATTATCTTTAAACCCAATTCTCTTAATTTTTTTAATTCATCAACTGATTTTTTTAATATACTTTTGGCATTGGCATAAGTCCCGATTCGCTCTATTGTCGGCAAATTCAGGTTAATTAATTTCAGAAGTTCTTCCAGTCTGATCTGCGGTATGATTAACGCATCTCCATCACACAAAAATACTTTTTCCACACGGCCATAAGATCTTGCTTCATTCAGATCTTTGGTTATCTGTTCAATAGGCTTAATTTTGAATTTTTTTTGCCGGTATGTTCCACAGAATGTACATTTATTGTGCGAACACCCGACTGTCACCTGTAAAAGTAGGCTATATGCCTCACTAGGCGGTCTTATTATCAATCCTTCATAATGCATAAGTATTTTTCTTTCAAATCGAAAATTTTCACGGGAAGTGATTATAATTGTTGAAAAGTGTTTATATCAACAGTCGTTAAAAAGCAAGTGATTGCAAATAAAAAGGGAGTCACCATACTGGCTGACTCCCTTAGATTTTCTGGCGGGGCCGAGGGGACTTGAACCCCTGTCCTCCGGCGTGACAG
>JBAXON010000334.1:0-2745 GCA_037133255.1 Deltaproteobacteria bacterium | reverse complement strand
TGTCGGTGCACTTCCAGACATCGTCGTGACCGTTGTGCCCGTTGCCGTTTCCATTGAGGGGGATGGCGCGGGGTTCGGGCTGGGTGTCGGTCCCGGGCAGAAAGCCCACGGACTTCATCTCCCGATCCACGGCGTCCTGGAGGAGGCGGTAGAGGCGGGTGGACTCGGCATCCACTTTTGCGATGTCGGGGAGTTCGGTTCTCAGGGTGACGGCGAACTGATGGCTGCTGTAGTTGGGCAGCCCGATTTTCTTCGAGTAGTTGGCTTCAAGGATGAGAGCCATACGATTTCCTTTCGTTGGGGGTTTGGGTTGGTTGACTGAAATGAAAAGCCCCGCCCTCCATGACGAAGAGCGGGGCGGTGAGCGGACGACCTCCCGAGACGATCAGGAGGCTTTCGTGCAGTACGGTGGGTGATTCTCCGAGAGCTTCGACGCTTCCTCCTCGGCCAGCCTCCATCCCTCGCTCCCCTGAAGGGCTTGCGAGAGGATCTCCGAGGTCAGGATGGTCATCGGTTTTCGACGATGCCTGGCTTCGTGGTAGAGGACCTTGACGAGAAAACGACGAATCACCGGAGAGTAGTGCATGGCTCGCGCCACGGTTCCTCCTCGGTTGATGTTGAAGACGACCCCCGGGAGAGGGGTGGAGCCGGCTAGACTGGCTTCAAGATATTATGCCACCGAATCGAGGGGGATCAGAGTGGGGGGGACCTCGTTGCTTAAGAGCGACGACGAGAAACGAGGGAATGGCCATCTTGCGATCAGGGCAACGCAATGATTATCCCGCGCGCTTAGCAAGCGTCCAGAATACCTTTGTGGAGGTAGTGCTCTCCGTGCGTAGGCGGAAGCCGCACGAGCTGCTGAAGCAGCCCGCGATCTATCTGCCGCCTGACTTCTTGATGTCAGTCTTTCTCAACCCCCTCCGATCATTTCGCGCAGCTTGCGGAGGAGCTGATCGGCGGAGATGGGCTTTGGAATGAAGGTTACATTTTTCTGCGAGATCACGCGTTCCATGATTCGATCATCGGAGTAGCCGGACATCAGCGCCACCTTCAGCGTGGGGCGTAGGCCAAGGGCTACCTCCGAAAGTTCCGTGCCTTGCATGCCGGGCATCACCACGTCGGAGAGCATCAGGCAGATGATATTCTTGGGTTCGCGCAGGATGCCAAGGGCTTCCTCCGCTCCGCTCGCATGAATCACCCGGTACCCCGCGGATCGAAGGATCTCCGTGGTGACTTTGCGGAGGGCTTCCTCATCCTCGACGAGCAGGATCGTCTCCTTGCCGCCCTCCGACTTCTCATTCCGCTTGGGCGAGGTCCTGCCAGACGAGAAACTTTCCTGGGACTTCGGTAGCAGGATGCGAAAAACGGTCCCCTCCCCAACCTGGCTTTGGACGGCGATATGGCCGCCATGCTGCTTGACGATCCCATGCACGATCGAAAGTCCAAGCCCCGATCCTTTGCCTTGGTCCTTGGTGGTGTAGAAAGGCTCGAAGAGGTGCGATTGGACTTCGGGAGACATGCCCACACCGGTGTCGCGAACGCTGAGCATCGCGTACCTCCCCTCCGGGAGCGCCTCAAAACCGAGAGAGCCTGCGGAGCCTGCATCAATATTGGAGGTTTCGACGGTCAGCGTCCCTCCCTTGGGCATGGCATCTCGGGCGTTGATCATGAGGTTCATCAGGATCTGACCAACCTGGTTGGAATCGCCCATCACGGGGACGAGATCCGGGGCAAGCTTCAGGACCACATGGATATCCTCACGCAGAAGCTGCTTCAGCATGTTTTCGAACTCTTCGATAACCGTGTTGAGTTGGATCTGGCGAATCTGGACTACCTGCTTTCGCCCGAAGGCGAGAAGTTGCTGGGTCAGGGCGGCCCCCCGCGCCGCCGCCCTGCTAATCTCATGGAGCATGAAATGTCCCGGATCCTCCTCGGGCAACCTTTTCATCAGGAGGCTGGTGTAGCCCCCGACGACCATCAGCAAGTTGTTGAAATCGTGCGCCACGCCGCCGGCCAATCGCCCCACCGATTCCAACTTCTGGGCCTGGAGCAGTTGCCTCTGGAGGACCATCTCCGGCGTCACATCGCGTTTGACGGCCACATAGCTGACGATCTTCCCTGCGGCATCGTGCACCGGGGAAATGGTGGCCTCCTCCTCATAGATGGCGCCGTCCTTCTTCCGATTGAACAGGTGCCCGGCCCAGACGCTCCCCTGGCCCAAGGTTCCCCACAACTCCCGGTAAAAAGCCTCATCGTGCCTTCCGCTCTTGAGAATGCGCGGATTTTTCCCGAGGGCTTCCGCACGGGAGTAGCCGGTGATTTTCTCGAAGGCCGGGTTGACATAGATAATCGTGCCGTCCGGCTTTGCGATCATGATGGCTTCGGAGATTTGCTCGATGCCCGTGAAGAGTTGCCGCTGCTCCTCCTCAACCTTCTTGTGATCGGTGATGTCGCGGGCGATGCCTTCGTACCCGATGACCCTGCCATCCTCGCCCTTCAGGGGCACCGCGGTGGTGGTGTTCCAGCACCAGGACCCTTCGGCATTTCGCACGCGGTACTCGACGCCCTCGTGGCGTTGCCCCTTCCCAATCACGATACTCATGAACAGTTCAAAAACCTCGGAGTCCTCCGGATGGATGAACTGCTGGAGAGACTGTCCGATGATCTGCTCCGTCGGATGCCCCAGGAGCACAGTCCATGCTGGGGAAACGAAGGTGAATACCCCCTCTGCGGTGAGCGTATAGA
>JBAXON010000333.1:0-2748 GCA_037133255.1 Deltaproteobacteria bacterium | reverse complement strand
GAGCTGGAGAAAAATGGGGAAAGAGCATTTCTTGTTTCCAAGATTGAGGGGGACAGCAAGTCTGATTTTACAACCAGAAAATGGTTGATTCCCGACAAAAGCGCCACAATGGCCAATATAGACTCTATGGGGCATCCATTGCCCAAAGCTCTTCTGGATGCGATTCAGGAAAAACAGTTTTCCGGTTCATCTCCGGTGATTTACAATCATGGGCTGGATGCGTACATCATTGAACCCATTCACATGCGCGATAAAATTTATATTTTCGGCGCCGGCCATGTGGGATTTCAGCTGGCCAGAATGGCCCAGATCACAGACTTTCAAACGATTGTCATTGATGACCGGGAAGAGTTTGCCAATCGGCAGCGGTTTCCTCACGTTGAAGCTCTTCATGTCGTTAACCATTTTGACAGTGCCTTTGACAACCTCGCCATTGATGGAAAATCATATATTGTAATCCTTACCCGGGGGCATCTCTATGATCAGATAGTTCTTGAGGCGGCACTTAAAACAGATGCCGCCTATATAGGGATGATTGGCAGCAGAACCAAGCGTGATAAAATTTATGCCAATCTTGAAAAAAAGGGAATTTCCAGAGAGACCCTTTCCAGTGTTCACTCGCCCATTGGTCTGGACATCAATTCAGAAACTCCGGCAGAGATTGCCGTGAGCATTATCGGCGAGATCATCAAAGTAAGGCGTGGGTAATGGCAGACTCCGCCCTTCATCTATCCGCTCTCATCCCGGCAGCGGGAATGTCCACACGGTTTGAACAGTATAAACCACTGCTGAAGCTTGGCAGCCACACCCTGATTGAAAAGGTGATATTGTTATTTCGGCAGTGCGGAATTGAAGACATTATTGTCGTCACCGGCCACAATAGTGAAATAATGGAACCGCTGATCAGTCAGGCTGGCGCAAAAGCTGTTTTTAATCCGAATTTCAAAATCGGCATGCTCAGTTCTATCCAGACAGGAGTACGGGAAATCTCACCGCGTAGCACCGGTTTTTTTCTCTTGCCCGCGGATATTCCGCTGATTCGACCAACAACCATTCATGCTCTGATGTCTTCTTTTGATGATATTTCTGACGATTTAATAACTTCAGGCAAGATTATAATTCCTCAATTTGACGGGGAAGACGGCCACCCCCCGCTGATTCCTGCCCGGCTTATTCCAGAGATTCTCTCTTTGGGTGCTGACTCAAATCTGGGCCATCTCATTTCAAGGCAGAAGCAGAAAAAAATTGTACAGGTTCATGATCGCGCCATTCTGATGGACGCGGACACTCAGTCCGACTATGAGCGTCTCCAGGAAAAATACAATAAAATAGATATTCCCGACAGGCAGGAGTGCCTTTCGATTATCAATGCATACCTGGAAGGGGAAGAGACCATAAAAGCCCATCTGCAACTGGTTGCTGAAACTTCCCTGCGGCTGGCTGAGGCTGTTGGGGCAAATCAGGCAAAACAGCGTCAGCTCCAGAATATTGCTATTGATCTTGATACCAACCTGATCATGGCCGGAGCGTTGCTCCATGATATTAAACGGAAAGAAAAAAATCATGCGGGTAGCGGCGCTCAACTTCTTTTGTCACTTGGATTTCCAAAAGTTGCGGAGATTGTCGCCCGGCATATAGATATTACCACACCTCTACCGGCTTGCCTCACAGAAGTTCAGATTGTCTATTTTGCAGACAAAATCTGCAACAGTGCCTCTCTGCAACTGGACTACGAACGACGATTTAAAGAGAAGATGGAAGCAAATCCGGAAGGCAGAAGCAAAATTTTAAGGCGATATGAAAATGCTAGACACATACAGGCCAGGATCGAAGCGGCTTCAGGAAGATCTATCCAGTCTATACTCGGCTGAAAAGTCTCTGCTATTTTTGCTGCGACACGGTCAGATCGAGGGTCACGAAGAAAAGCGCTTCATTGGTAGCAGGACTAATATTCCGCTTGATCACGTTGGAAAGGCGCAAGCCCTGGCCTGGCAGAAGGAATTTTCAGAAATCAGTTTTGATGCTGTCTATTCCAGCGAATTAAAACGATGCCGCGACACTGCGGCGCTTATCTGCCCTGAAGAGAATATTCAAATTGATCCGGTACTCAATGAAATCAATATGGGCAAGTGGGATGGGAAGTCCTTTGATGAGATCAGAGAGGCCGTACCATTTGAATATGAAAGACGTGGCAGGCAGATTGATAGCTTCCGGCCACCTGAAGGTGAGAGCTTTCAGGATCTGTTGGAGAGAGTCTTACCCTTCTTTGATTGCTGCATTAAAATGCACCAAAGCCAACAGTCGAGACGGATACTGGTTGTGACCCATGCAGGAGTTATCCGGGTGATAGCGTGCAGACTCCTCAAGATTAATCCTAAACAGTTGTTTGAAATCCGGATGGATTACGGCCATCTGCTTCTTATTTCCACCATGCCCGCAGGAAATACTCCCATCCTGTAGAGAAACCTAGTGGTGTTGTTTGCGATCAATCCATTCTGCTGACCGTTCTAAAGTCTGTCGGGGGACTATCCCGAGAAGTTCCGTTTATATTAGCTTGACCGTAAAAAAATATTATGCCAAGTAAGCTCTTAAAAATTAGCTCTACTTAGCTTCGCACGTAGAATAATTCCCAATAGCCAAAAGCTATTGGATAGTTCGTCCAGCAAATTTCAGTTGCAGATGACCTTCAGGTTATGCGCTACGCTTCTGAAATTTGGGACTCACTACGACTAGCGCTTCGAACTTCAC
>JBAXON010000332.1:0-2757 GCA_037133255.1 Deltaproteobacteria bacterium | reverse complement strand
CAAAGAATTGCGGCGCTCCTATCCTATTAGTGTTGTTGTGCCGAGTATTGGATGTAACGACAAGCGGATACTATGCCTGGGGCAAAAGTCATTTTTCCATCCCCCTCTGTTCCGAATTTAAATCGCTGACGTATCGTTCACCGGTAAATTTCATTCATTCGTCCTTTCCTTTTTTCTTACAAACAAACACAGAAACGACAAGCCCGTAATTAGCATCGACACTATAAATCCTTGTCTGGAAACGGCTTGTCAGTTCGTCAATAAAGTCTATGCCGAACTCATGGAAAACAAGCATATCTTTAGCGCGCAGATTGGGATCTCCGTGATAAGAAGGCGTCAGCAAATGGTTGATTTCTCCATTGTACATCTTTTTCGCTCTGGTCCTTGTGTATCGATTCGTCAAAATAGGTACGGTGGTTAGGAAAAGTCCTTCTGGAGCAAGGACGCGCCTTACCTCATCCAACCCCTTTGTGTATTCCGGAACATGTTCAAGAACATCCGTCATAAGAACCACGTCAAAAGAATCATCCGCATATGAAAGTGCAGTCAAATCCTCAGAAGGGACAAGCGGATCCAACGATTGATACTCAGAATATGAAAGATGATGAAGAAGGGCAAGATAACGATGCAGGGTTTGGCAATGATTAATTTCTGCAATTTGCAAATTCCAGATCGATGGCTCTCCTGAAAGGTCTGCGATCGAACAATATTTCAATTTATATTTTATATTCAGTGTTTCAATAAGTGTTGCTGCCAGATTTCTTATGCGAACGGAAGATAAACAGTATCGGCAAAAGCAGCCTTCCCGATAATCAAAAGCCACGCGTATTTTCTGGTCAATATCCCATTCAGTTGCCAGCGCATCGGAAATAACTTGTATTTGTTCAACAATAAGATTGTTCCCGCAAACGGCACAAGTCATTTTATGGTCATGAATTGTTCGGTAGTTTTCTGACAAGGTAGCGATAATCGTTTGTTCGGTTTTCATGAATTGATCTCGGAAAATAAAGCATTTTCTGGAAAGAAGTAAAAGCCCATCGTCGTCGTTTCTTCCGCACTTGAAATTTGAATCACGAATGCGTCATGAACCCAATGTAGCTGCTCATGCATACCTTGTGTTCCTTCCGCAATTGCAGGCGAGAACAGATAATAGCCGCACCGAAGACGGGGAAATTTAAATTCAAAACAAAAAATCTTTACTTCACCTGCCTCAAATGGTTCGAGTTTTATGCCAAGGCTGTGACTATTATAACCCAATAGGTTAACACCATGATCATCATTCAAAGTAAAACCGATGATCGGGAAATTAATGATCCGGTCCGCCTTGATTTTCACATAGTAGCATACCGTTTCCCCACCTTCAAATATAACAATCGGCTCGCCTAGTGCCTTAGAATAAAACGCGGTTGCCAGAATAGTTGCACCACCCTCACCGAATGACTCGCATTGTACTGTGCTTTCCCATTTGATTTTCGGAAGGCTTGCAGTATCGTTTACAAAACCTTCCTCAAGAATATTTTCCGGCCTGGACGTTTCAGACTCAAGACCATAGGCCATAAAGGAAATATATTCCTTTGCCACGTCATTGGGTATCCCGGAACGTTTGACCTGCCCCTGTTCCAACCATATCGTGGTGTTACAGAAAAGCTTCACCGCGCTTAAGTCATGCGATACGAAAAGTACGGAGTGTCCGTCATCACGAAATTTCTGGAGCTTCCGATAGCACTTTTGCTGAAACCGCATATCGCCCACTGCAAGAGCTTCATCAACGATCATGACATCCGGATCAGATGCGACATTAATTGAAAACGCCAGGCGCACAAACATGCCGCTAGAATAGGTTTTAACGGGTTGCCCTATAAAATCACCGATATCGGCAAAAGCTAATATGTCGTCAAAGCGCTCGTCTATTTCTTTTTTGCTTAAACCCAACAAAGCGCCGCTCATATAAACGTTTTCACGCCCGGTGAACTCCGGATTAAAGCCGGCGCCAAGTTCCAATAAGGCGGCTACACGACCGTTCGTCTGAATACTGCCTGTTGTCTCATTCAACGTGCCGCAAATGAGTTGCAATAGCGTTGATTTGCCGCTGCCGTTGCGGCCAATGACACCAATGGTTTCTCCTTTCCTGACTTCAAAGGATACGTCTTTCAACGCCCAGAACTCCCGGAAATATTGTTTGTGAGACTGCCCGATAAGCCGCTGCAAAGGGGGAACAACAAATTGTTTCAGCCGGTCACGGGGTGCATCGTAAATCTGATAACATTTACCCAGATTGCTGACGCGAATGGCAATATCTTCAGAGGACATCGGCAAATCCTTTTCGCGTCTTTTGAAACCAGGAAAAGCCGACCCAGGCAATGAAAAGACCCAAAGCCATCATGGCGCACCAGTTCACTGGATCGGGCAGGTTTCCAAGGATCAATATCTTTCTTCCCTCTTCTATGATTACGGCAAGAGGATTAAACCCCATCCACGTTCGATAAGGTTCAGGCAGCTTGCTTATCGGGAAAAAGATGCCGGATATAAATAAAAGCACGGTTGTTATGATACCGGTTATCTGTCCGATGTCGCGCATAAATACGCCTAGCGAAGAAAGAAACCAGGCAAACCCGATTGTTGCAAAAACGAGCGGGAGCATAACAACGGGGAAAAGCAGCGCTGTAAAAGGAATATGACCAATAAAAATAATCTGGGCGATGATCAGAACAACCAAGCTGACGGCAGCGTGAAAAAGCGCGGAACCGAATGCGACCC
>JBAXON010000331.1:0-2771 GCA_037133255.1 Deltaproteobacteria bacterium | reverse complement strand
AAGGATATCAAGCTGGTATCGTACGAGTTAAAAAGTGTAACTGCCGGCATTCCGGAAAATAAAATTGTAGCCGAAGAAATAGAAAATTATAAAAGAATTGTTGACCGCAACTTTCTTGCACCCCGCCGGCTGAGTTTTGATCAGGTTATCGCGAAAGTCGATTTTAATATGGAAACGATTTCTTCTGCGTATCAAAATCCACGTGAGATGGGTTTGGGGAATATGATTACGGATGCTTATCGCGCGGCGGCACAAAAGGCCGAAGGTAAGAATTATGAATATATCAGCCTGGCGTTGCAACCGCTGGGGCTAATTCGTGATTCATTCCAAAAAGGGAAAATAACGATAGCAGATGTTTTTCAGGTTCTTTCACTTGGCCTTGGTCCTGATGGCAAAGCCGGTTATCCGCTAGTCGCGTTTTATGTAAGTGGCAAGGAGATGAAAGATATTCTGGAAGTGCATACATCTGTGGCGCCGCTGGATAAAGAAGATGCTTACCTGCAAGTCTCCGGTATAAAATTTACCTACAACCCTTACAGAGTTATACTTGATCGCGTTACATCCGTTTCGGTTCAGGATGAAAAAGGAGATTACAAGCCGCTGAATTATTCAAAACTATATCGGATCTGCACAAATCTTTATGCCGCTGAAATGATTAAATATGTAAGCGATGTCAGCTATGGACTTTTGAGTATTAAACCTAAAGACAAGAATGGTCGCCGTTTGACTGATTTAAAATCGGCAATAGTCTATGGAGATAAAAATTCACCAAATCCCAAACAGATCAAAGAATGGGAAGCTCTTACCCAGTACTTGCGTTCTCTCCCGGATAAAGATCGCAGGGGCGTTCCGAGCATACCGGATAAGTACAAAGGGCAGGAGGGGCGCTATGAAGCTCAGCCTTCACTAAACCCTGGCAAAATAATTGAGGGAGGTAACGCCATTACTTATGGAGCGTTGATTATCGGGTTTATCTTCCTGTGCGCCTTTGTGTTTTTGGTCTGGTTTGCTGTAAGAAAATTAAGATCATCATTCAAGGTATGATTGGATTACAACATAAGGAGGTGGCAAGGTGAATGACAATGGAAACGAAAAAAAGATTCTGACTGAAAAGGAAAAGAATAATCGTGAGGGCATGACCCGGAGGAGCTTTGTCAGCACGCTGAGCACCGGTGTGGCGGCGACCATCCTCATGATGCCGAAGTTTTCAGCCGCCCTGGCCAAAGATAAAACAGGGGGCTTGCCTGTTCGTCCCCCGGATGGCACGCTTAATACCGAGGAGGCTTTTTTTGCCGAATTGGCCAAGACGTTCACTCTCAATCCACGTAACCGCTATTTCACGCCAGCTCAAAAAGGCTCTATGCCGATACCCATCATGAAACGCTATAAGGAAGGACTCGATCAGATCGCCCGTGACCCTTTCCCTGTCTATCTGGAGCCGTCAGCGGAAACAAGAAAGAAGATCGCTCGCTGCTATGGATCAAACACCGACGAGATCGCGATTTCTCGCAACACCACCGACGCGGTATCCATGATCTTGAGTGGTATAGACTGGAAGCCGGGAGATGAACTCCTGACATCAACCATGGAATATCCCAATTGCGTCGCTACTATGCTGCGAGTCGCGACACGTTTCGGGGTCACCATTCGCCAGTTTGGTGTGCCGATGCACCAGTCCGCTACCGCCGAAGAGGTTATCGAATCGGCACGCCGCCAGATTCGACCGGGCAAGACAAAAGCCATCTTCTTTTCCGCTATCACTCAATCCAACGGCCAGATAATCCCTCCCCGCGGGATGGCCAAACTTGCCCAGCAATATGGCGTGATCACTGTGGTTGACGGCGCTCACTACGGTGGAATGTTCGATCCGAAGCTCAACGAAATTGGCATAGACTTCTGGGGGATTTCTGGTCACAAGTGGCAGTGTGGTCCCGGCGGCACCGGTATCCTTTATGTCCGCAACGCTCAGCACGCAGCCAATCCTGCTCCATTACCGCGGTTCCACCTCATCCGGAGTGGGCAACTCGATGCCCCGCTCGATGGCTCTCGTCCGGCAGGATTCGACATAGGCAATGCCCTGAGTATCTATGGTTTCCCTGAATCGGCCGATTGGCGGGCGCTAGGCGAAGTCTGCGAGCTGTGGGAAGTCATCGGCAGGCAACGTATTCAAAATTACATCCTTGCGTTATCCGATTACCTGCGCTCGCGCCTCGTTTCCCGGTTCGGTGATGACTGCCTGCTCCAGCCCACGAAAGACCCCGAACTGAAATCAGGCATAGTGGCCTTCACGCCATTTTCAGATAAGACTAAGCGACGGGACTTCAAGCTGGCAGAGGCATTTGAGGAGCGAATTGTCAAGGTGCATCACCTTCACACCGGCATGGGAGGACTCGATAGCCGTGGTCTTACTCGCTCCCCTTCACCGGACGCGGCGGCCTTCTTCAGCGGCTGCATCCCCAACCGGAACGCTCTGACCAATGCGCCGGAACCGAGCGATATTCCCTTTCGCACAAGTCCCGCCATTTGGCTGACCAGACGCGACATTGATGTATTCGTCGATGCCTGTGAGGAGACGGCAAAGAAACTCGGGGCGAGGTGAGGGCTCCTTCTCCCACCCCGGTTTTATGTATAATAAGTCTTGCCACCTCGATATTATTTTTGATTTAGAACTGGTATTACAGAAATGGCTTTTTCACATCGGTTTCAATTTGACGCGCCGGGGAAAAATCCTTACCAGGTAAACCGGAAGCCTATCGTACCTGTATGGTTTA
>JBAXON010000330.1:0-2778 GCA_037133255.1 Deltaproteobacteria bacterium | reverse complement strand
TATTAATCGACCGAGTGGGCTCTTACCCTCTTTTCGCGAAAAAATCTACTCATTATTTCCCCGCAATCTTCTTGCAATATTCCTTCTGTTATTTCTAACTGATGATTCAACCTTTGATCAGTCAAAATATTATATAATGAAGTCACAGCGCCGCATTTCGGATCACGTGCCCCGAAAATGACACGTTTGATCCGCGCCAAAATAATAGCACCCGCGCACATAACGCATGGTTCCAGCGTAACGTAAAGCTCGGCTCCAACTAGACGGTAATTGCTGATACTTTCGGCGGCCTGACGCAGGGCCAGCATCTCCGCATGTGCCGAAGGATCGTTCAAACTTATCGGCGAATTGTGCGCCTTCGCCAAAATTCCCCCTTCATATACGACAACTGCGCCCACAGGCACTTCGTCCTTCAGGAAAGCTGCATTAGCTTCCCCAAGCGCGATACGCATAAATTCATAATCATAATTGTTTTGCATTTTTCAGCACCTGCAACTATGCTGACAATAATCACATTTTGCATGATCCTTCAACAATTCTTATTTTATTTTCCATAGATATTTGTGCAAGTAACTAACCATAAAATCAATCGCGTTATTGATTTTATGGCAAATGCCGTATATGATTATTTACGGGTAAAAGAGAATATGGATGTAAAAAAAGCTATATTTTGGCCGGTGCTGATTTCAATTATCGGTCATGTGGCGCTGATCCTTGTTACCGGCGTGCTTGATTTGCGGGAAAATGTAAAATATACGGAAGTATATACCGTCAGCATTCAAGAACCTGACCAACCGCTGCCGCCTATACCTAAAAAAGAAGACACGAAAGAAGAAAAAAAGTCAGCTCCGGACAAGCCGATAAAAAGAACCGATATGCCCGGTTGGCGGGAAGATACTATTGACCTTAGCAGCTCGGATACCAAGTATCTGCAATACAGGCTGGATATGGTTCGAAAGCTTAGTCGTGCCTGGAAATATCCGGAAAAAGCGAAAGAGGCAGGTGATCAGGGGATCGTTATTCTTAAAATATCTCTTAATTCCGAAGGTGGCATTGCGGAAGCGAGTATTATCAACTCCTCAGGTCTGGCTATTCTTGACGAAGCGGCACTGCTTGCCGCTAAATCCGCCGCTCCCTTTGGACAATTGCCGGCAGCCGATCTGACGCAGCTTCATATCTTCATCAAGTTTCTTTATGAACTTAAATACGACTTCAAAAAAGCAAGTTAGCCGTAAAAAATTATGCGTAATAAATTGACCCATACTAAAATTATTGCCACCGTTTGTCTGCTGATTATTTTTATTAGCTGCTTCACAAGCGTATCTTTTGCCTATCAGGTAAACGACGAAATAGGTCGCAGCGTAAATATTTCTCCAAGTCCAAAGCGCATTGTTTCTCTTGCCCCCGGAATAACGGAAACCCTTTACGCGCTGGGCCTTGCCGATAAAATCGTGGGAGTAACCAGCTTTTGCAACTGGCCTGTAGCCGCCCTTCAAAAACAGCGGGTAGGCGGCTTCATTAATCCATCTATCGAACAGATTGTATCGCTAAAACCAGACCTGATCATTGCCACTGCCGACGGCAACAGGCCCGATACTGTGCGGCAACTGGAAAGAATTGGCCTGACTGTCTATGTAACAAATCCTTCGAATACCAGTGGTATTCTCCGGAGTATTTCTCGCATAGGTGAAATAACCGCTTGCAAAAAAGTCTCTGCAACGCTTGTGCGGCAACTGCAAAAGCGCCTCAGCAATATCGAAGCGCAAATCAAGCATAAAAGTAAACCGTGTGTTTTTTTCCAGATTGGCCTGGAACCGTTAATTACAGTTGGAGGGCAGACTTTAATCAGTGAAGCAATTGATCGTGCCGGCGGCAGAAATATGGCAAGTGCGGATACCTCCCGTTACCCGCGCTACAGCCCGGAAGGTATTATGGCGGGATCGCCGGATATAATACTATTTGCGCCTATGGCCAATGATAAAGAGTTCACAGCAGTGAAAAGCTTCTGGCAGAAATTCGAAGGAATACCGGCAGTAAAAAATAATAGAATTTATCCTATCAATACCGATCTTATCAGCCGCGCCTCTCCGCGCATTGTTGATGCCATCGAGACTATGGCGCTAATCTTCCATCCGTAGATTATAATAGGTAGAAGGTGGGAGAGTCAGGGATAAGTTATAAATTTATAGGCGAAGTTGATCGTTGTTTGCAAAACCATTCTTTTAGAGGTAACCGTATGAAAGAGGAATGGTATTAAGCACGGCCGTATTTATCCTCCAGCCTTTCTATATCATCCTCCCCGAAATATTTCCCTGTTTGCACTTCAATTATAACTAAATTTTCGGCAGATGAATTTTCCAGGCGGTGAGTTTTTCTTGCGGGAATGTCAACCGCGCTTCCTCCTTGCACGGAATAATCTTTACCGTCAACAGAGGCAATGCCTTTGCCCGATACGACAAACCAGTGCTCCGAGCGCTGCGTGTGCCGTTGCAAGCTTAAAATACCGGCCGGTTCAACAGTAATTCTTTTTACTTTATGATCGGGAGTGTCGGACAAAACTTCAAAATATCCCCATGGTCGTTTATTCTTTAGATCCATTTTACCAAACTCACTAATTTTGTTAATGAGACCCAAGTTTCAGAAACAAAGTGAACTGAAACTTGCTGGTCGAATTAATGAAACTCAGATATTACAAACGCAGTGTAGTAATATCTGCTAGTTGAATTAATCCCAAAGTCGAAGACTATTGGGGTTATCCCGCGTGCGAAGCTTAGCGGG
>JBAXON010000329.1:0-2790 GCA_037133255.1 Deltaproteobacteria bacterium | reverse complement strand
CTCTTAATCCCGAACTGTTGCGCTGGTACATCCCTCCGACTATTGAAAAATATCGACTAAGAGTGCCCGCCGGGACAGAAGTTGTTTATGAGCAGTGTTGCGCCAATAAAAATTTTATAGCGAGTGCCTTTCAGAAATACAGACCGGATTCAGTATCGACCATTGCCCTGGTTGCCAAGAAATTCAGAATAGCACCCTATGTGCTTGAAGATCTCAATTCTGTTCGGTCAAGTACGCGCGTCACTAAAGATCAAGAGGTGATCCTGCCTTTTAGAGAGGGGCAAGACGTGAAGGAGGCCATGTACGCCGACTTGTATGAGCGGCCGCGCAAACGTGTTCGCGCTCATCAAACCTACAAAGGGCAAATAAAACTGGCCAAGGCAAGCGGTCAAAAAATTAACAACCCCAAAGAGTTCTACACCGTTCAAAAGGGCGATACGCTCTGGTCAGTATCCAAAAAGACCGGAACACCAGTAAATGCTCTGATCAATACAAACATCAGTGTCGTCGATGGCCGGATGATCAAGCAAGGTGATAAAATCGCCGTTCGATAACTATTGATTATTTTGAAATCTATTCAAATCTTAATGTTTGAAAGCAACCTGGTATTAACCTCGAAGAAACTGCTATGAATCATGATCAGGTAAAGGCCGTCTTCATCGGTGGACTCAATACAGATATCATCGCGACAGGGGTAAGCACACTGCTGCAATCCGGAGAACTGACCCGGAGCGGGAAGTTGGTTATCGGCCCCGGCGGCAAATCCAGAAACATGGCGCAGATGATGGCGGTCTACTGCGGAAGGGATATAGTGGCAATGGTTGGCAGGACGTCAAAAGACCCCTATAACCTGTGGCAAGTCCCCTGCAATGCCCTGAAAAAAGCCGGGGTAAATACGGATTATATTAAAGTTATGGATATGAGTGAAACAGGCAAATTTCCTGGGGTTGCACTAATACCTGTGAACCGAAAAGGAGAAAACGAGATATACTGTATCCCCGGAATCAATGACGATTTCTGCCCCACCGACATTGATGACGCTGCGCCTCTTTTTAAAAGTGCTGCTAAAAACGATGGCATCTTAGCCATGTCGCTGGAGCTGCCACTTGAGACCGCCGTGTATGCAGCAAAACAGGCCATTACCCTTGGATTAAGGATAGTCGTTGATCCCGGTGGTATTGAAAGGGGCATTGATTATACGCCGCTGCTAAAGAATGCGATCCATCTATTGAAACCTAACGAACATGAGACTGAAATACTGACAGGCATTGCGGTGAAAAACATGAACTCTGCAGGCCACGCGGCTGAAATATTTTTTGCCATGGGTATACAAAATGTGTGTGTTACCCACGGTAGCAAAGGTGCTTACCTTTTCACTGGTGGCAATAAGATTCACCTGCCTGCCTCGGACAAACCGGAAGCAGGACAATGTGACCAGACTGGTTGTGGCGACCAGACAATGGCTGTGCTCTGTTCCGAGATTATTTTGGGCAAAGATCTTACGGAGGCATGCCGAATTGCCATGATCGCCGGAGCGCTGCAGCACAGTAGGATTGGGATTCAGCCGGTGACCAGGGCAGAGGTGGAACAATATAATAAGAGGAGTGATAACCCATGACGGGAAAAAGAGTCCTGATTGACGCTGATCCCGCGACCGGGATTAAATTCAGAGACGTGGATGATGGCCTGGCTTTTTTGTTGATGCTGGCATCGCCACAGATCCATGTTGAGGGCATTACCATCAATTTCGGCAATGTGAAAGCGCCGGTTGGCTTTGCCGTGGCAAAGAAGGTGCTTGATGTCGCGGGAATGGACGTCCCCGTGTACATGGGGGCGAAGTCGAAAAATGATCTTGGAGTGCCGAATCAGGCGGTTGAGTTTCTTCTGGAGACAGTACGTAAAAATCCGGGAGAGATTTCCCTGCTGGCCCTTGCGCCATGCACCAATGTGGCCACTGCCATAATGATGGATAGCAGTTTCGCGGGAAATTTAAAAGAGCTTGTGATTATGGGCGGGTCTATAAATTTCAGGCCCTTTTCATATTTCGGTGAGTTTAACTTTCATCTTGATGGTAAAGCGGCTTCCGTGGTGTTATCCGCGCCTGTCCCGAAAACGCTGATAACCATGGATGTTTGCGCCCAGGCCGTATTTCGGCAAGAGCATCTCGAAAGAATTCAAGGGCATAACAGCAGGGTGACGAGGTATCTTTCAGAAGTAATCCCGCACTGGCTTAATCTCAATAAAAAAATATTTTTCCGTGAAAAGGGATTTTTCCCCTGGGATGTTGTGGCCGCGGCATATATCATAGACCCATCCCTCTTTGATGAAAATTCATATACCTTGAAAATTCAGCAGGGAGGAATGCGCGCAGGATGTATTCAAAGCCTGGCGAAATCCGACGGCATTCGTATACCGGATGGACATGTGGCCGTTAATATTCCCCTGCGATTGGAGTCAGAACGTTTTATGGAGATGTTTCTGAAGGCCATGGTGCAAGGCTTTGAACCGTAAACTTAAGGTCACGATCCAGGTCGTCCTAAATTAATATTGGCTTTATACTTTAGAAAAGAGTATTCATAAAACAATATCCTTAAATCTCGTCTTCGACAGACCATACCTTTTTGCGGTTCAGGCGGAGTTACTTTTGTGGCATAAGACTAATAATAAGAAAAGGCAAAACAATGACTAAGAAAGAGACTCGTTTAGGCGGAGCTGCGAATTTGCGCAAGAAGGCCGAAAAGATCACCAGAGAGAAAGCCGCCCTGCCGCCGGGAAACATCGAAAAAATGT
>JBAXON010000328.1:0-2804 GCA_037133255.1 Deltaproteobacteria bacterium | reverse complement strand
GCTAATTAAAGTGTTAGGTATTTCTTTAAAAATACTTTCTAGTTGCCCTCGAGATATAGAGGTTATCTTATTTGACCAATAGTTTGCCGCATTTGGGTTAAATTTAGCAGCAACGTTAAAAGCGTTTAGTGTTTTTAATTGAGATAAATTATCATAAAATGCAGATTTTATTCTTCCTACGAATGCATCTATATTATACTTTTTATCCATAGTATTTAATCGTTCAAGTCTTTCTTTGTCAGAAACTCTACATCCTAACCCCGAAGCATGATCATAAGTTGGTGCAAGATGAAACACTTTATTAGAAACATCATATACTAAACCCCAATTTTCATGATGGCGATCAGGATTTGAGATCCAGCAATCAAACATCAAATATCCTATAAATAAGTCAAGAGGTTTTTTTATTATATCATTTTCTTCATAGCCTATCGGTAATTGGCACCCTCTTATAATTGCCAACACTGTCTTTAGTTTATGCTCGCGGACTTTATAAGATTTGTTTTGAGGATAGTTTTCTTCAATTCTTACTAATATCTCATTCCCATGAATGAGTATAGCATTTTTAGGCAAAAATAGCGGGGACAGGACACCTTCTTTCCCATTCCATATTGCAAATTCATAGTCAGCACAAGGTAATCCAATAAGTTTTGCTAACTCACAGGTTGCTTTTTCTGCCCAATTTTCCCCGGTTCCGGGACGGCCAATCTTAAATAGTTTTTTTGTGTTATCTCGTTTATCGTTATACCAAAATTTTTCCTTTGTACCAATTTGTTCAATAGCACCATAGGATTTATTTGGGATTTCAATAATTTGATAACTCATGTTATTTTATCACATCTCATATACTATCAGATCAATCTTTAAGATTGTTCGAAAAATGAAAAATATTCAGTTACATTTCTTATATAGAGTTCAATATCACGATTATCGTTTGAAATCTACCATATCATGAAAATTTGTCTAATTGTCATTATTAGGAAGATTTACCTCGGGTATTCCTTTCCAGCCATTAATCCATCTGAGACAGATTTTATAATTTTTTGAAATTTTCCGGCAAGTGATTTTTATATAGGAACTTAATTTTTGGACGACCGGGGGGTGCTCGGAAGGATTTTTTTTCAGAGCGTGTAATACAGACGGACTTCACTTGAGTGAGCCTCATAGCCGCCCTGTTCAACAAAACAGGTCATACGGGGGGTGTTGGATATGGATTCTTTTTCTATCGAATGTAGGTAGGATGGTCAGAAATCCAGTCATTTACACCAACACGATGTCGGGCTTTTTGTTGAAGGGCGCGCGTGCCGACTAATGACAACATAATGACAACAGCGGCGCCAGCAACCAGCAGTATGTTTTTCAGAATGAGTATATCATGGACGCGGCAGCACTTACACCAACAATTATTCCGCTGGTCAATTCATCTTTGGGAACTGATTCAGCACACCCGAATTGTTACATCATCCCGAGCAAAGCCAGCCTTCCGAACCGGCACAGCGTGTCCGAATTGTTACATCTCGGCATTCGGTCGCAAAGGCATTGTTTATTCGAAAGGCATCAAAAGCACCGACTGCCTCTTCAGTGCGAGAACTTGCAAATCCGTCTCAGACTGAACGTTAGCCTGCAAAAGCACTCCGAAAGGCTGCTATTATTATCCGAAAGTCAGCTATGGGGCGGCTACGGCGGCAAACTCACATCTAATAAAAACGCATTATGCAAACTTGCGCAAAACAAGTATGGTGAAAAAATGGCCAGGCTGCCACGGTGGCGATTGCGCCACCCTACCAATTTTTTTTCGTTTATCCATGCGCAACTCTACATAACGGTTTTTGATTCGACGTGGTTATAGTCTGCCCACCACAGCCACCCCACTCTCAAGCGGTGTGAAACCTCATCCCGTTTAATGTTGTGTCAGTCCGGCGGTCTATCTTTTGTCATCTTTTTTGCTGATAACCAAGTCGTGGCAAAACAGCCGCCAAAAAACGCCTCCCTGCACAACACATCCTGTATGAAAAGCACCTGTGAAAAAAGCGCGGGGATTGCGACCATTTATTACTGCTTTTTTCCAAGTGCTTATGAATTGTTTTATGCTGTCGCACCGGCGGTTGTTAGCGCCGGGCACACAGCACAGCACGTTAAGGTAGCGTGTCTTTCCATTCTCCATCTTCCTTATAGCTGGTCAGGCGCGTTGTCACTTCTTTCGTTCTGCCACATTCATCGGTGCGCCTGTCTGTTATCCCCCCGCCTCCCGCCCGTCGCGCCCCAAGGGGCTTCCCCATTCAGCGCGCCAGCGACGCGCCTCCTCCCCCGCTCAAAACACAAAAGACGTGTGTTTTGCGTCTGGCGCGTAACATTGTTCTTTCCCATCTCTGGGTGTGCAAATTTTTTCAATTACTTATTCCGCCGTGATTGTGCTTAAAAAAGTCCTGATAAAAGTCGATATTTCCTTGACATACAGGGCATAAATTCTTATAGCTCACCCATGCCAAAATTTAAAATAGTAAATCGTTAACCTTTTACGCCCGGTGACAAACATTGATACCACACATTTTAAAGTCAGTATTTAATTGACATCCGAGGCCGGTATTCCTATACTCCGTGCCACTCAATAAAGTATTTATCAAATGAAAGAGAAATAAACTATGGCAATCAAAAAATCAGAATTATACAGCTCTCTCTGGGCGAGTTGTGACGAATTAAGAGGCAGTATGGATGCCAGCCAATACAAAGACTATGTGTTGGTATTACTGTTCATGAAATATGTATCCGACAGGAAAGACCCGATTGTCGAAATTCCGGAAGGC
>JBAXON010000327.1:0-2842 GCA_037133255.1 Deltaproteobacteria bacterium | reverse complement strand
ATTAAAATGCTGGAGAAGTTTGCCGCGGTGACACTCGATGCAAAATCAAAAAGCGTTACCATGAAATTCCCTGAAGGCAAGAAAAGCGCGAAAGAAGTAATCAAGGCTATTGATCTTGGGCATAGCTACGGCAGTTTAAATGTCTTTAGTAATCTGAATTTTACTTTGTTCCGCGGCGATAAGGTGGCTTTTGTCGGTGTTAACGGCTCCGGTAAATCAACTTTGTCGAGATTGCTGAGCCTTTCGGAGGAACCTTCTTATGGATCAGTAAAATATGGCGATGGCGTTAACATGGCTTTCTTCTCTCAGGAAAGCTCTCAAAACTTAAATTATGAAAAAACAATCAGGGAAGAAATAAATTCCGTCCCCACCCATGCTTCTGATCAGGACAAGCGTAACCTTTTGGGCACTTTTTTGTTTTCTGGAGATGATATTTTTAAAAACATTTCTGTTCTTTCCGGCGGAGAAAAATCGCGTCTTGCTCTTTTAAAAATTATGCTCCTTGACACAAACTTTTTGATACTTGATGAACCAACCAATCATCTTGATGTTAAAACTAAAGATATTTTTCAAAAAGCACTAATCAACTATTCCGGTACTGTCGCCATCGTCTCGCATGACCGCTATTTTCTGGATCATCTGGTCAATAAAGTTTTTGAAATTAAGGATGGATTCATTAACGACTACTCCGGCAATTACACATACTTTATCGAAAAACGCAGCGAGTTAATAAACCAATCAAGAGACGACAGCACTTCACCGGCATCCTCTAAAGAACAGGCCTTTACGAACAAAGATAAGAAAAGGTTGGAGGCTGAGGATAGAAATAAACTTTCCAAAATTAAAAATGCCTGGAAAAAAGAACTATCGGCTGTGGAAGAAAAGATAGAATTACTGGAAACAAGAAAATCCGGCAACGAAGCTATTCTGTGCGATCCGCAAACACACAAAGATTCGGCTAAAATTAAGGAGCTCCAGATAGAATTGAAAGATATTACGACTTCGTTAGAAAACTATTATAATATCTGGACGGACATCAGTTCCAAATTGGAAAAACTATCCATAGCCAACGCTGACATCGTCATCGGCCAATAATATCAAGCCCCGTCTAATATTGGTTTTTCCATATTTTGGTACCAGGAGGCAGGATCAGTCAAGAATTCCTGCGTATCGCGCAAAGAAAGAAGATGATCACGCTCAACACTGGCTATTAAATTAAAGAAGGCTTTTTCCCTGGGATCAGTGCTTTCTTTTTCCAGTTTTGTATAAAGAGCCATTCCTCTGGCTTCAAAATCAATCGCTGTACGCACAACCTTCAAATCGTCCTCGCTGCCTGTAATGCGCGCGGACTTTTTTTCGGACATTGCCTGCAAGATGCTGCCGGCCAAAGATTTCTTTACTGCCAGAGGAACAGTTTCCGGCCATTTCTTTTGCTTTTCCCATTTATCATGCAATGCTTTCAGAACTTCGTAATGTTCCTTTTCCTCGTCGGCTATTTGTTTAAACATATTTTTACCAGCCATGTTCTTTGTCCTACGGGCATTGGCCAGATAAAACTCTCTCTCTTTTTCTTCATTCTCCAGCGCAAAAGCTAAAGCATTTATTCTTTTATCCATAGTGATCCCCCTGAGTTGACGCCTAAGTAAAAAATTAGTTAGTTACGTATTATAGCACATTGTTTTCTTTAATGTCTGAAATATATTCGGCAATATTAACACAATGATCGGAAATGCGTTCCAAATGAATAAGCATCTCTAAAAAAACAGGTCCGGCCTCCGCACGACATAAACGATTGTGGAATCTTTTGAGATGTTTATCTCTGGCCACTTTCACTTTAATATCAACCTCTTCTTCCCGCCGCAGAATATCATTGTTTTTTTCATCGCTGTATAGGTCAATAAGAGACATGGAATCATCAATATTATATCCTACCAGCGAAATAATCTCCTGCAATTCTTTCTCGCCTATCTTGCTAAACTTGACCATTTTTTCTTCTTTTTGCGTGGCAAGTTCGGTTATGGCGACCACATGATTACCAATGCTTTCAATGTCCGCGGTGATTGCTGTAAAAGAAAAAAGCTTTTTTGAAAGGCGCGTTGAAAGATGCTGTACCGATATTTTCCATAGGAACTTTATTATGTGTCTGCGCAAATTATTAACAACCATTTCAATATAGAGAATGTCTCTTTTTCGGCCATCCTTGTAAGATGCGATTATATTGACACTCAATAAATACATTTTGCGGACCAGACTGATCTCTCTTCGCATTTCCTTGTGCACATTGTTCAGAGATATCTCCACGTCGGATAGATACTTGGGGTCGAGAAATTCCGGCCAGATGGGTAGCGTTTCATCCTCTCCCGGTAATATTTTTTTCATTAAGCGGGCGAAAGGCCGCAGAAAAAAAATAAAGACAATGACAATGATAAGATTAAGCAGAAAGTGCGCCCAGACAATTTGTTGCGCGACACCGGAAGAAAGGATTTTTAATATTGCCATATAGTACGGCATAAAGATAAGACACAGTGCCACACCGGCACACTTGAAAACCAGATGCGATGCAGCGGTTCTTTTACCGCTGACTGTTGCTATTGCACCGGCTAAAAGAGCGGTAATCGTTGTGCCGATATTTGCTCCCAAAATTATGGGTATAGCATTTTCCAGTAAAATTAAATCCTGCTGTGCTAAAAGCGCCAAAATGCTAATCGGTATTGCCGAAGCGTGAACAATGCCGGTGAGGACTACTCCTAGCAGAATACCTAGAACAGGGTTATTTGCCTTCGTAAAGAAGTTCAAAATATCAGGAGAACTCTTTAAAGGCTGCGCTAGCTGACTAACCAAA
>JBAXON010000326.1:0-2853 GCA_037133255.1 Deltaproteobacteria bacterium | reverse complement strand
TCAGGAAGATGCCTTTTTTTCCGAGCGGTTTATCCAAGCTCGTCCGCTTCTTCAGGCGATCAGTTCCGCAAAGCCGGTCGTTTTACTTCTGGATGAAGTGGACAAGTCCGATCCGGAATTCGAGGCCTTTTTGCTGGAGTTACTAAGCGATTTTCAGGTTACCATACCGGAATTGGGCACACGCAAAGCAATCAGTATTCCTTTTGTTCTACTTACCTCCAACAACTATCGGGATATGAGCGATGCCCTGAAGCGACGCTGTGTTCACCTTTATATAGATTATCCGCAGCGCGAAACTGAGCTGCAGATAGTCCGGCTGAAAATACCGGGAATTGAGGAAAAATTGGCAGCGTGTCTGGTTGATGCAATTCGCCGGATTCGCCTTCTGGACTTAAAGAAGAGCCCCAGCATCTCGGAGACACTGGATTGGGCTCAATCGCTTCTGGCTTTGCAGATTAGCGAGCTGACGCCGGAGGTAATTTCTGAGACCCTTAATGTTATCTGCAAATATCAGATCGACATGGAAAAGGTTCGCAAAAATATTACTAAAATTATTTGAAAGCGGGACAAACAGAAATTGAACAGAAACGAATTGACAACCATAAGGCTTTTGACTAGGATATAAAAAAATATTTAAGGAGGATGATACGATGGTAAAGATTGCTATTAATGGATTTGGAAGAATCGGGCGGCTTGTTTTCAGAGCCGGATATAAAAGCAAAGACATTGAATTCGTAGCCATAAACGATATCGCTGATGCCAAGACACTCGCTCATCTGCTTAAATATGATTCCATCCATGGAATATTTAATGCGGAGATTAAATCCGGAAGTAACTCGATTACCATCGACGGCAAAGAAATTAAGACTTTGTCCGTAAGAGAGCCGGAAACATTGCCCTGGAAAGATCTGGGAGTGGATGTAGTGCTGGAAAGCACGGGAAAATTTACTGATCGGGCAGGCGCTGAAAAACATCTTAAAGCGGGAGCCAAAAAAGTTGTCATCTCCGCCCCTGCCAAGGGGCCGGACGTAACATTTGTCTTCGGGGTCAACCAGGAAATATACGATAAAAGCAAACATCACATTATATCCATGGGCTCATGCACCACTAATTGTCTGGCGCCGATTGTCAAGATTCTGCACCAGGAATTTGGTTTGGAATACGGTTTGATGACAACAATCCATGCCTATACAAATGATCAGGTTGTTCAGGATGAGCCCCATAAAGACTTAAGAAGAGCGAGAGCTGCGGCACTTTCCATGATACCCACGACAACCGGCGCTGCCAGGGCAATCGCGGAAGTCATCCCGGAAATGAAAGGAAAGCTCGATGGCCTGGCCATCCGCGTTCCCGTTCCCAATGTCTCTTTGGTCGATTTTGTGGCCACTCTTTCCAAGAGCACAACCAAGGAGGAAGTAAACGCGAAACTCAAAGAGTATGCAAATGGCCCGATGAGGGGAATTCTTTTATGTTCGGATGAAGAATTGGTTTCCCGCGATTTCAATGGCAATCCCCATTCCTCAATAGTAGATATACCCAACACTACGGTAATCGGCGGCAAGATGGTGAAGATACTTTCCTGGTATGACAATGAATGGGGCTTTTCCAGCAGAATGACGGAACTACTCTCGTTTATCATGAGGTAGAAATAAAAAAAGAGGCACGATATGAAATACATTGATCAGATTGAACTGAAAGGAAAGCGGGTATTGATCCGGGTGGATTTCAATGTTCCGCTGGATAAGGATGGTCGTGTTACTGATGACACAAGAGTGCGGGCAAGTCTACCGACTATAAACTACGCCCTGGTAAACGGAGCTAAGGTGATTGTGGTTTCCCATCTGGGCAGGCCGAAAGGGAAAAGAGTAGCGGAGTTTTCTTTGAAGCCGGTTGTTAAGGTTCTTTCCGGTCTGTTGAAAAAGGATGTAGTGTTTGTCGATGATTGCGTTGGTGAAAAGGCCACACAGGCCATAAGCAATATGAAAGACGGAGATCTTGTTCTTCTGGAAAACCTGAGATTTTATCCCGGTGAAGATAAAAATGACGAGGGATTTGCCAAACAGTTGGCAGCACTTTGTGATGTGTATATTGATGATGCCTTTGCTGTTTCTCACCGCGCGGCTGCATCCAACACGGCAATTACTCAATTTGTAAAAGTCTGCGCTGCCGGGTTCCTGCTGAAAAATGAAATTGAATACTTCCACAAAGCCATGAGCAATCCGGCGCGGCCGCTTGTTGCCATAATCGGCGGCGCCAAGGTTTCCGACAAAATTGCCGTCTTAGAAAATTTAATTGATAAAGTAGATAAAATTATAATCGGCGGCGGCATGGCTTACACTTTTTTGAAAGCCGCAGGATTTAGTGTTGGCAAGTCCTTGTGCGAAACTGACATGCTTGATCTGGCCAGCAAAATTATGGAAAAAGCCAGACAGAAAAATGTGCAGTTTTTATTGCCGGTGGATAATGTGATTGCGAAAACTCCCACAGCTGATGCCGAAGTTAAAATTTGCAGCATAAAAGATATACCTCCCGAGTGGATGGGTTTAGATATAGGACCTGCAACAATCACTTTATTTTCAGACGCGGTAAAAACAGCCAAAACCATTGTCTGGAATGGCCCTCTGGGTATGTTTGAGCTTGCCCCTTTCAGCAAGGGAACATTTTCGCTTGTCCATGCTGTTGCCAGTTCCGGCGCGCTCACGATTGTCGGCGGCGGTGATACGGATACGGCAGTTCATCAAACCGGAGAAAGCGCGAAGATATCGTTTATCTCTACCGGCGGCGGCGCTTTTCTGGAATTGCTGGAAGGGAAAACTTTACCCGGCGTTGCCGCTTTAGAATCACGGGTATAAT
>JBAXON010000325.1:0-2857 GCA_037133255.1 Deltaproteobacteria bacterium | reverse complement strand
GGTATAATACCAAGTAAGCTTTCAAAAATTCATAGTTTATTTTTTGAAAGCAACTTGGTATTATATCGTTATCGTGCCTTCCATATAGAGGGTGGCTTTACCGGATATCTTCACCCGTTCGCCATCGTTGAAACAGAACAACTCACCACCTCGCTTCGAGACCTGAAACGCATGCAAATTATTCTTAGCAAGCACACTTGCCCAATAGGGAATCAGTACACAATGTGCGGAACCAGTTACCGGATCTTCGGGCACACCAAAGCGGGGCGCAAAAAAGCGTGAGACGAAATCGCTGTGATCTCCCTTGGCTGTTATGATGACACCTCGACACTCAACCTGCTCAAGAACACCAAAGTCAGGTTGCACTTCACGTACTGCTTTCTCGCTTTTCAAAACCACAAGCAGATCTTCTGCTGAACCGAATATTTCCTCCGGCGCAATTTTTAGTGCCTTCTTGAGTCCAGGTGGTGGTGATATGGGATGAACAGGCCTTGAGGGGAAATCCATTTCCAAAAGATCACTCCGATTATAAACTATCAGTTGTCCGCTTTTACGCGTTTGAAAAGTGATTGTTTCTGCAGGCCATTCCTGATAGGCAAAAAGAACAAAGGCACTCGCTAATGTAGCATGTCCGCAAAGAGCTACTTCTGTCGTCGGGGTAAACCAGCGGAGGTCAAATCCGTCAACATTTCGGACAACAAAGGCAGTCTCTGACAAATTGTTCTCTGTGGCAATAGATTGAAGTTGCCGATCGTCAATCCACGTATCAAGCAGGCAAACGGCCGCCGGATTGCCGGAAAAAACTTCAGATGTAAAGGCATCAACCTGGTAGATAGGTATTTTCATTTGAGTTGTCCTGTTTTCGTAAAACACACGCGTAACTTGATAACAAAGCTAAGCCCTCAAGTCATTTTGTCAATTCTACAAGTATTATAATACCAGAGAACAATTATTGCTTCATCATAATTTTCACTGCATCGGCTGCCGGATCAGTCAATCGAATAAAGGCATCCTGGACGCCTTCGAGTGCAACCGCATTCTCAACAAATCTTGAGGTCTTCAAAACTCCTCGTGCGATATAATCAATGGCCATATCAAACTGATTTTCATTGTAACCGTAGGAACCTTTGAGTTGCAATTCTTTCATGGCAATTCTCATGGTAGAAACAGGCACTTCATTGTAGTTAATGCCGGCAAGCACGACGGTACCGCCGGACGCTGCGGCTCCTACCGCACTTTTCACCGCGGGAGCAGGTCCCGCGCATTCGATTACTTTATCAAAACCACCGTCGCTACGCGTGAGGAGTTTCTTCTGCAATTTGTGATCTCCGGCATCGAAAACCTCGTCCACGTCACCGAACAACAGAGCTTTTTTGCCACGCTGCGCGTTTGTTTCTGAAAGCCCGATATAGGCTGCACCGCTTATTTTGGCCCAGGCCGCGCAAAGCATGCCGATAATTCCGCCACCGACGATCAAAATCTTATTGCCGAGGTCAATACCGGCAAGATTTACGGCGTGCAGGGCAACGGCGGAAGGCTCTGCCATTGCCGCCTCTTCCATGCTCATGCTCGGCGGTATTTTTCTGACCATCGCGGCAGAAATTGTCAAATACTGCGCGTAGGCTCCGGCAGTTGTAATGCCGGGGGTGTCGGCAAGCAGGTTGAGACATTTGTGAAATTGTGATTTTTTACAAGGTGGGCATTTCCCGCAGGGATTGACCGGCATTGCTGTTACTCGATCACCAGCCTTGAAAAAATCTTTGGCCTCACCCGGATCAGCTACGGTGCCGGCAAATTCATGCCCCATAATCAGCCCGGCAGGCAGGCCATTTTGCCAGATATGAAGGTCTGATCCGCAAATGCCACAGCGTTCAATCTGAATTAACATTTTGCCTGGGCTTGGCTCGGGCTTCTCGATTTCTACTAACTCCAGCCGCTTTGGCCCTGTAAGCTTTAGTGCGCGCATGTTGTGTTCTCCTTTTTGCATTCCATGTGATCAAAGGTTGCAAGTGTTAAACTCCGGCGGTTCCATAATCGTGATTTTGTTTCGCTTGAGATATTCCGGAAAGCCGTATAAGCGCTCGCCTCCGTACTCCATGACCACAGCATCAGCAGGGCAATTATTCAGACATCCAAAGCAGGCCAGACACTTCTCCTTATCCACCGTTTGTGTGGCGGGATTGATTGCTTTAGTCGGACATTTTTTTACGCAGGTTAGACAGGCAATACACTTTTCGGCATCAACCGTATGCTTGCTGATGACCTTTTTGTTGAGCCAGGACAAAGGCAACAAGCGCAAACCTTCCCTCAGCGCTACTTCATATCCGACAGAAATTGTCTTGCCGCTCGCAATTCGTTCCTGCGTATCCGCGGTAAAGCGTCGCACCTGATCAAATGTTGCCGCATTGGGCAGATGCTGCCCGGAAATCTGCTTGGAATTGTTCCATGTAGGCGTTGGATATGTGGCAATATTTCGAAAGGCATCTCTTCCCACAGGGACTCCGCCTTTGTCTGCCAAAAGTTTGAGAATGTGGCAAGAGGCGTTATGCTCATTACCTATCGGGCCGCCAAAAGAAACAAAGGCTGCAACCGGGGTTCCCTTGATGGATGGAATAGTTTCCAGCCAATCTATGATATTGGCGGGAGTATCATAATAAAATACCGGCGTACCGATGACAATGAGATCATAATCCGGCAGTAACTTTTTATCAAATTCCTGTAGATCACGAACATCCACGGCAAGGTCTTTGGCTTTCAGGGTGCAGCCGATAAGTCTGGCATATTTCTGCGTATGACCTGTCTGGCTATACCATAAAACCAGCGCTTTTTTTGGATTACGTGTTTTTAATTCGGGATA
>JBAXON010000324.1:0-2860 GCA_037133255.1 Deltaproteobacteria bacterium | reverse complement strand
ATTTTTGAAAGCTTACTTGGTATTATGCCCGGTAAATCAGACTTTTAATGTTTGATAGCTATTTCGTATAAATTACAAAGAGGAAAGGGTAATTTAAAAATTGGCCAAGAAATCCAAAAAAAACTTTTCCACCATGTTGGTTATATCGCTGATAGGAATATCGGTTATGGCCATTATTTATGCGGTTCTGTTCCAGGAAGAGTCAGCGGATGTAAAGCCACCTAAAGCAATAATGTCACAGGCCGAAAAAGCGAAGCCCGAAAAAGAAACTCCTGTGATCCCAAAAACAGCACAGGGAAAACAAAAAGAAAAGATAGTTGTTGCTAAAATTGAAAAGATTCCGCTGCCTATCAAACAAATATCTATCATCATTGATGATATCGGCTATGATTTGGGGCCGGTAAGAGAGCTGCTGAAAGTTGATGCTGACATAACGTTTGCAATTCTTCCGCTATGCAGCCATAGCCGGGATGCGGCGGAAATGCTCCATAAAGCGCGCAAGGAAACACTTTTGCATCTGCCGATGGAACCTAATTCATATCCCAAAGAAAAACCGGGCAAGGGAGCTCTTTTTACCGATATGAATAGTGAAGAGTTAGTATTTCAGCTGGAAAAAGATCTTGCGGCAGTACCGTATATTTCCGGTGTCAATAACCACATGGGCTCTAAATTCATGGTTGATGAAGGCAAGCTGATTCTTGTTTTTAATAGACTGAAAAAAAAGAAGCTGTTTTTTGTCGATTCGCGGACTACCGCCAACACTAAAGCTTATGCGGCTTCTGAAAAAGTAAATATACCGATGGGTTCGCGCAAAGTCTTCCTTGATAACAATCGTAATTATAATGAGATTTATAAGATATTGTTGGAGTCCGCTCAAAACAGTTCTGACGCGTCACCGGTTATAATGATTGGCCATCCGTATCCGGAAACTATCCGGGCGATTAAGGATGCAAGTAAGGTATTAAGGGAGAAGGGGATTTTGATTGTTCCGGTATCAAAGTTAATTAAGGGACAAACATTGAGTGGTTCTTCATAGCATGATTGTTGACCCCGAAATATTTTCTAAAAAATGGAACTTATTATTCAATATGACGAGAAAACAATTACATTTTATTGTCGCGCTTCTTCTTTTCACAACTATTAGCGGGTGCGCTTCGGTTTTGTCTGCTGCGCAATCATCTGCTCCTTCAGAAGATAAATATTCAGCGGATGCGGTTTATCACTATTCTCTGGCTGTACTTTTACGGCAGGAAGGTAAACTTGAGGATGCGACTTCCGAATTGGAGCAAGCAATTATAGCTGATTCTGATTCTTTATTTCTTGCCACCGAACTTGTCTCCCTGTATGTGGAGAAAGAAGATTTCAAAAAAGCAATTCCTTTGGGCGAAGCAACGCTGGCTAAAAACGCAAACAATGGCGAACTCCATATGATTATGGCTGGTTTGTATCTGCATCTACGAGAATACAAAAAGGCAATTTCTGAATATAATCAGGTAATCGAACAAACCCCGAAGAATCTGATCGCATATCTTTATCTGGCAACAATATACGCTGAAGAAAAGAATTACGGCAAAGCTGAAGAGACCTTCCAAAAAATGCTGCAAATTGCCCCCGAGAATATAATGGGTATTTACTATTATGGCAAGGTATTGGCAGAAATGAACAGATTCGAAGATGCGGAAAAGATGTACAAGAAAGCTATATCCCTCAGACCGGATTTTGAATCAGCAGTTTATGATTTGGCAACGCTGTATGAAAAACAAAAAAAGTTCGACCGGGCGATTAGAGTATATAGTGATTATCTGCTGATAAATCCGTTGCGGATAAATCTGAGAGCAAAAATAGCAGAGCTTCTGATTAAAGACAAAAAATTTGAACAAGCTCAAAAAGAATATCAGGAAATTTTAAACTCTAATCCCGATAATCGTGAAATAAGAATTGCTCTTGCGCTTCTATATTATGAAATGCGCCGGTTTGATTCAGCCATAGCCGAATTTTCTGCAGTTTTAAAAAAAGATGAAGATGACAGCAGGATTCGTTATTTGCTGGCTAGTGCTTACGAAGAAAAAGGTGAAAAAGAAACGGCTATCGCCGAATATCAGAGAATTCCTGCTTCATTTGAATTATATGCCAACGCTCAAATTCACGCGGCCCTAATTTTCAAGAAAGATGGTAAAATTCCTGAGGCTATTGCGGTAATAAAAGAGGCTGTCAAAAAGAAAGGCGATCAGGCTCTCCTCTATCTTTACTTATCTTCCCTTTACGAAGAAAACAAAGATATGGGTGGCGCGGAAAATATTTTGCGTGAAGGCATCAGTATTTTGCCCAAAAGTGTTGACTTGCATTACGCCATTGGCGTGATTTATGAAAAGACTAATCGTTTTCCGGAAAGCCTTAAGGCAATGGAATATGTGTTGAGTATTGATCCTGAAAATGCGGAGGCACTTAATTTTATAGGTTATAGCTATGCAGATAGAGGCATAAACCTTGATGAAGCTGAAAAAATGATTGTTAAGGCGCTAAAAATAAAGCCGGATAGTGGCTATATGATTGATAGCCTCGGATGGGTTTATTTCAAGCAGAATAAGCTCGATAGCGCCCTGGCAAATTTAAAGAAAGCCATGGCACTTCTACCTGATGATCCCAATGTGATTGAACATCTTGGTGATGTTTACGCAAAAATGGGTAAACTGAAAGAAGCGCGGGAAATGTATAATCGGGCGTTCAAGATTGATCCTAAAAACAGTTCACTTCAAAAAAAGATCGAAGATGCGACAAGGAAAAATAGCAAATAATACAAAGTTGCTTTCAAAAAATAACTATGAATTTTTGAAAGCTTACTTGGTATTATGCCCGGTAA
>JBAXON010000323.1:0-2867 GCA_037133255.1 Deltaproteobacteria bacterium | reverse complement strand
GGCCTGTTGTGCCATGGAAGTAGGTGAAATAAGCTATATTTATGACAATATAAAAACCCAATATCAGGGAAACGACAGAAGAAAACCCTTTAGGCTTGACCAGATCATTTAGTAAGGCGCTATTATTTGCCGACATGGCGCCAAAGAAAAAAGCCAGCCCGGCAATTACGCACAAAACAACAAAAATAATAGTGACCATCGTGCTATCAATCATAAAAGCCACCAAACGACGCCAGAAACCTGCGAATTTGTAAACGGTCATTATATTTTCTCCTTTGATCTGCCGCTAAAGATTCCTTTTTCATATTGGATGATGGATAATATTGCCACTGCCGCCGTTTCCACTTTTAAAATTTGTTTACCCAAACTCACTGAAACAAAGCCGTTTTCTTTAGCCATTGCTACTTCATCTTTGGAAAACCCGCCTTCCGGTCCGATGACTATAAAAAAATCTTGTGTCGCCGTAAAAGCACCATCCGTCAAAATGTCTTTAACGGTTTTTTGCGATTCCTCCTCCCAGAAAATTAATCGCAGCGCATCGCCTGAGGCTGAGGATAGCATATCCACAAAAGACGAAACTTCTGATACTTTGGCTATATGACTGCTATGGCAGCAGCGCGCTGCTTCTCCGGCTATCTTTTGCCAGCGAGCGACTTTTAAAGAACTCTTTTCACTAGCAATCCGACTGACCGACCTTGTGGCATCAAAAGGAATAATTACATCCGCTCCCAATTCCGCGGCGTTTTTCACAATGGTATCCATTTTCGAAGATTTGGGAAGGGCTTGCGCCAGAGTAATACGGATTGCCTTGTCCGCCTGAGTGATTTTCTTGCCAAGCGTGATGAAAACTGTTTTTGGAGAAAAGTCTTTTATTACAGCCTCAAACTCATGGCCAAAACCGTCAAAGATATTAATTTTGTCGCCCTGCTTCAGGCGCATGACCTGTTTCAGATATTTTAAATTGTCCGGTCCCAACTCACAGGTTGATTTGTTTTCTAAAGCATTCTGGCTGTATATTCGGGGAATGGTCAAGTGTGAGCGTCCTTTAAGAATACTATTTCGAGTTTACGGCTTTTTCCTGAACACGTAGCAGACCCATTCCTTTTCCGTGATGACTTTGTAGGCAGTGAGGGGATCGGCAGAAAAATGTTCCTCAATATTTTGGGTGTCCTGCTCAATTATGCCCGAGATAATCATATATCCTGAAGGCATTAGTAAATGTGTCAGATGCGCGCGGAGCTTTAAGAGCAATTTGGCTGTAAGGTTGGCGATGATTAAATTGCGCGGCTCATTAATCGTGGTGGTATCTTTATTAAATATGTGAAGCGAGTTGGCCACATTATTAATCGCCGCGTTTTCACCGGCAATTTCTACAGCTTTTTTATCAATATCAACACAAATGACATCGCCGGCGCCCATTTTGGCAGCGGTGATGCCCAGAATTCCTGTACCGCAGCCGACATCCAGCACTTTCCAATCTTTAACCGAACGGTCTTTCATCATGACATCTTCAATTGCTTCCATGCACATTCTGGTGGACGCGTGCTGACCTGTACCAAAGGCCATGCCCGGATCAATTTCAATGACAATGTCGCGGCTGGAAGGCGCGTATCTCTCCCACGTTGGTTTAACAATGATGTTGTTGCAGACACGAATAGGTTTGAAATATTTTTTCCATTGCTCGCCCCAATCCGGATCGCTGACAATTTCTGTTTTAAGCGATGGTTTTTGCAGGTCGGGAAATATTTCCTGAAGGCTATCGAGATATTTCTGAATGGAAGCGATCTTCATTTCGCTGCGCACATCTTGCGGGAAATAGGCTTTAATGATCTCTTCAATTATGGGCTCCGGAAAATCTCCGATCGTGTGTTCCGGCGCTGCTGATTCCTGAAACACGCCCGAAGCGCCAGTTTCGGTGAGAAAATTGCCCAACGCGTCCATGAGGTCAGCGGGAGCTGATATTTCTATTTTCAGCCATTTTTCCTGTTCTTTCTCTGCCATAAACAAACCTTTAAAATTTGAGTATACTGGTCGTTTTGCCGTATGCCGTGTCGCCTGACCCGGCGGACTTAATTATTGTGAAAATTAATATAGCTTGTTTCAGGTAATATTTCAAGCAGACTCAATTATTTATGATTTAAACGCCATAGATAAATATTGTGAAACTCCAATTCCGAAAACGCAGTGTAGCGGAATTGGTAAGTTGAACAATCCCGCAGCTTGCTGCGGAATCTGTTTCCAAAGTTTGCTTTGGGGTTCCTGCACGAGATAATTATAAAACCGAGCAGAACAATCGGTATATTTAAAAGCAGCAACTGGCATATATCTCCTTACATATTTGCAACTCTTATACATTATAATTAGATAATTATAGTATTAACTTCATTGCCTAACGAAAAATCATCCAGCGCGCAGCGAGAGGTTGATTGACGGGTTAAGCTTTTTTTCTCTCGACTAAATAACCTGATACATACTTATGAAGGATGCTGGATACTAAGGTTTGGTAAGGAATGCCCTCTTGCACAGCGATAACCTGTACTTGATCCAAGTCTTTTGAAGACATGCGAATGTTAATCCTCTTGTCTTTTTGCAGGGTATTTTTTGCATACTGCTGGAGCTTCTTTATTTCCTTTTTCGCATTTTTAACTGGCACCCATTCTCCACGTTCATATGAGTCAAGGATATCTTTTTCTTCATCATCCAGAATTATTTTTTTCATTTCTTTTCCCTCATGTACTTGTTTGTAGCTTTTCTGCTGGGTATAATTGTTTTGAGAAATATCTCCTCATTATGCTCAACATAAGGGACAAGATATACGTATGTATCAATCATAACCACAGCAATCTTCTGTTCTGGATACCTTTCTT
>JBAXON010000322.1:0-2896 GCA_037133255.1 Deltaproteobacteria bacterium | reverse complement strand
GTATTCGTGGACATAATCCCCTCTTAATTAACCGGAAAACAAACTTATTCCTTGCATCAAATCGAACTGCCTTTACAGCACAGTACTTGTTGATCGGACTCTTATATATATCGCTGCTTCTTACTGCAAAACAGCTTGTAGAACTTTCATTGTCTTATCTCCGCCTTTTGATTTTACATAGTCCAGAATAACGGGGGTAAATTTATCCAACATGTCCGCGTTCATTCCGAGTTTGGAAAAGCTATTGGTGAGGCTTGCCACTTTGCTTAAGGCTGGAGCATCTTTCTCAATTAGGGAAGATGCACTTCCCAGCATTCCATTATCGCTTTCGGTTTTTGGCGCGGCCTTCATCATCTTATCGATACCGGGAACAGCTTTGGCTATCTGGGCAAACTTGCTCTTGCTTAAATTCTGCTTGGCCATATTGAATATCGCGCCGGACCCTCCGGTTGCCTGCTCGTCTGTTACTCCCAGTTTGCTAGTTAGTGATTTAACCAAACCCAAGTCTGCGGCCAAAGCCGCCGAGTTTACATTGATCATTATTCCCAATACGAAAGTAACACTCATCATCAAAATTGACTTTTTCATAGACTTCTCCTTTCTTTAGTTCAATTTGTTTTAGCAAATAATTTTATCACACTTAGCGAATTAATATGTAAGCATTTCGTTTCGTGATGCTTTAATTGGCAAAATAAGAAAAAGCAGCGGGCATGGAGTATATATTTCATTCTAAGTTTGCCCCTAATGCATAGTTTGTCTAATTACTGTAATTATACCCATCATCATACTAATTTATTTTATATCATAATCAGTAATAAGATGTATATCAATTATTGCCAGTTGAAATGTTGTGTACTTGTCAATTTTAGTGGATGAAATATTTTGATGATTTGTGTTTGAAATGATTATCTGCCAGCGGCATTGAATTATTACTTGTTTAAATGGCATATCCCAAATGATCTTTGGAATATGCCATTTAAATTTATGCTGTTGTTTTTTATGACTTCATGCCAGCGGGAACGGTCATCCCGAGAGTTTCCATAGCTTTCACGATTTTATCTTTTACTGAAGTTCCTACAGCTACAGCATCATTAATTTTTCCAGCCTTAAAGCTTTCCTGCGCTTTGTTCCAATCCTCTTTAACAGAGGCAAGCACTGATTTAACCTCAGTAAATTTTTCAGCAGTTATACTTGCAGGAAGTTTTTTGGATTGGGAAAGAATATCTACACGGCTCTGTATAGCTTCTACCATTTTTGGAACTCCGGCACTTAAAATTGCCCACTTTGCAGTCAATTCTGCTGATTCTTTAGCTTTGCTACATGCAATCAACATCATGGAGCTTACAAACAGAATAACTACCAAACTAACAATTGTCTTCTTCATAATTTTTCCCTTTCATTGTTACTAATTTGTTTACAATTGAAAAGATAACTCAACGCAAAATACTAATGGCTGTGTTTACAATATTTACTTTTATGGAATTCGTAGTTTCTGCCCCACGTTGATGAGATCAGGATTTTTAAGAATATCCTTATTCGCTTCAAATATTTTTTTGTAAAGACTGCCATCACCGTAAAAGCTTTCAGCGATTTTCCAGAGGGTATCTCCTTTTTTGACCACATGGTACTGTGTAGCATCAAATTGTTCATCGGCCATTTTATTTCACCTCCTTTAAAATCAAGAGGTTGCCCCTGCTCAACCACAGGAGCAACCTCTAACTTAGATTATCTTAAAGCAGGTTATTTCTTTTTTGGTTCAGTTTTCTTGGCTTCGGCCTTTTTTGCGCCTTTAACTTCGATGGCTGTTGCCTTCATCGTATAGTCGACAGTCACTTTAGAGCCGACTTTTAAATCGCCTGTAACCTTCGTTGAGGCATCGCGTGCGATTTCCCATTTGTCCTTGCCTTTTTGAACAATAATGGTATCGGCTTTAACTTCCAGAACCGGACCGGTTACCTGATAAGTTTTGGGTCCGGCGGCAAAAGCCACTGCAGCAACAAACATTAAAGCAAATGCAACAATCAAAATCTTTTTCATAAATATTACTCTCCTTTATAGTTCTAAATCTAATAAAAAGCTATTATGCACTTCCTAACTACTACATCACAACACAAGATAATCTTTGACTGTATCAAAAGTTTTTTGTTTGATTCCTTTGATCTTCATAATATCTTCGACTGACTTATAAGGTCTGCCATCAATAATCGCCTGAGCCTTCACCGGCCCAATTGCAGGCAATGCTTCCAGTGTAGCTTTATCAGCCGTGTTAATGCTTATTTTTGTTCCCGGAGCAAGCTTAGTAGCTGCAGATTTAGAGGCTGTTTTTGCTTCTTTGACTGGCTTGGAATCAGCTACAGTCGCTGCGGTTGATGCAGCGGCAGATGCCGTACCAACAGTAACTAAAGGCTTTATTTTATCTATTACTTTTGCGCTAAGCCCGGCTTTGGAAAGGTCATCCGTTGATTTATAGGGACGTCCGGCTACGATCTTCTTGGCAGTTGCCGCGCCTACACCCGGAAGTGCCTCCAACTCTTTTTGCGAAGCATTGTTGATGTCAACCAGTCCGCCAATAGCCTTCTGTGTTTTAGCATCAGCCTTGGCAGCTGTCGTCACCGCTGTTGATGCCGCAGATGAGCCTGCACCAACTGTAACCAAAGGCTTTATTTTGTCAACTACTTTTGCGCTGAGCCCGGCTTTGGAAAGGTCATCCGCTGATTTGTACGGACGTCCGGCGATGATCTTCTTTGCTGAAGCTGCTCCTACACCCGGAAGTGCCTCTAAATCTTTTTGCGAAGCATTGTTGATGTCCACCAGTCCGCCAATAGCCTTCTGTGTTTTAGTATCAGCCTTGGCAGCTGTCGTCACCGCTGTTGATGCCGCAGATGAGCCTGCACCA
>JBAXON010000321.1:0-2905 GCA_037133255.1 Deltaproteobacteria bacterium | reverse complement strand
TGTTAACCACCATGTCCGTGGTTCGAGTCCGCGCTGGGGAGCCAGTATATTACGGCTGTGGGCACTCCCGGAAGGGAGCCTATTTCCGATTTTGAACAAAGTGCACCTGTCAGGGCAGCATAACTCCCTGTCAGGTGCACTTTTTGTTTGACAATCCTGATTTCATCCACAAGCAGCTTTAAATATTCCTTCCCGAAGTTTGATGCTTTATCCTGGAATCTTTCTTTTAATGCTTTACAGAATGCCACAATGTGATTTTTCCCAAGCTGTGACAGTTTCATTTCCTTTTGACCGCGAAGTCGTGCCATTTCAATTAAAATTTCCTGCCGCCTGGCTTGGTGCTTTTGCACCCGCTCGGTAAGTGAGTCATTGATGGAAATCATGCCTTTTTCAACCGCCTCGTAAAGCTTATCAGTTCCTTTCTTGATTTCCTCAAGTTCCCTTGCAAGTTGTTTCAACTCTTCGTGGTGATCCTCTTTAGATGCTTTTAAACGCACCTGAAGCTCTTTCATTATCTTGTTTACCCGTTCAGGAGTAAAGACTCTTTCTGCCAAAGTATTCAGGATTATTTCATCAAGCTTTTCCATGGAAACATTGCCGCTGGTGCAGCTGTTTTGCCCAATATTTCTAATTTTAGATGAGCATTTATAATACCGGTATCTGCCACTTTTACCGGTCGCAATAGTCATCCTTCCCCCGCAACAGCCGCAACGCAAAAGCCCAGTCAAAAGTGTAGTTGAACTATTGACAGCAGACATTTCTGACGGTCTCTGATGTTCTCGCTTCGTTTCGATTTGATTGAACGAATCTATGTTAATAATAGGCGGCACAGAAATTGTGATCCATTCGGATTCCGGCTTTATCTTTTGGGCGCGACTATCTTTTTTATTGAAGACATATTCCCCCAGATAAGCTCGGTTCGAAAGGATTTTAGAAATCAGATTTAATTTCCACATTCTTCCCCTCATAGTTATGCCTCTGTCATTCAAATATGCGGCAATGCTCTTCACGCCCAATGAACGACCGTTATAGCCGTTAAGATAGAGTTGATATATGCTATTAACAATAGCTGCTTCCGCAGTGTCTATATCTAAGACTTTCTTTTTACCCTTATTGCCCTGGCTTTCAACTTCTTTTACCCGATAGCCGTAAGGAGGAGTTGAGCCGTTAAAAAATCCTTGCCGGGCATTTTCTTTCATTGCTCGGAGTGTATGCTTGGCGTTTTCCTTGCTTTGATATTCATCGAAGACCTTGAAGATTTGCCTCACCATCTGCCCGGCAGGATCATCGCTTGTTTCCTGAGTAATGGATATCAAGGAAACGCCGAACTTCTTAAGCCGCCTTTCACAAAGACCAAATTCGATAGCATCCCGGAAGAAGCGGGAAAGGCTATGAACGATAATAGCATCGAAGGCAGGAGGTTTTTGACAGGCTTCCGTCATCATTTCTTGAAACACTGGTCTTTTGTCATCGGTCGCGGAAGCACCAGGCTCAATATATTCAATGGCAATCTGGTGATTCTTTGCCTTGCACCATTCCCGTGTCTGTCTTAACTGATCGGGAATAGATAAATCTTTTTCTGCCTGCCTTGCTGTCGATACTCTTGCATATAGAGCCACAATCATGTTTTAATCCTCCTGGTCTGTTTCCCGAATGATCTGCTGCAAAAGTTCCCCCAACTGATTTTCAATGAGACGAATTTCAGCCGGTGTCACATTATCCGAGAATATGAAATTAAATGCGATCTTCCACCCTTCATCTGTTTTCTTCTTGCTCACGCATAATACACCCCTTCTTTGCTCAATGTATTCCTGCCCAAGCCTTACCTTTCCTGACTACGCAAAACCCTTTCCAATTCCTTACCAAAACCACTTTTACCAAATATATTAAGTGTCAGTTTCCTGAAAAGAGGAAACTTTTCTTTAGGCAATGATAGCTCCGCTATATCAAGAATATCCTTGATATATGGATTTAGAGCTTTTATTATTTCTTCTTGTCTTACCATACGCCCAATTGTATTTCCTTGATCTTTCTTTCAACTTCTATTTTCCAGGTTAATGGTTCATGAATATAATGAATATATGTTCCCAAGTCTCTTAAGACCTCATCAACAGTAATCATGCTATGGTTCCCCTGAACACATTCGATAGCCGCGATTCGCTTTAGATAACCATAAATGGAAATAGTCATTCTCTGCAAACGTTCTTCCATGACAGCCTGTTCGCCGTTGATCCTGGAAGTGCCGAGATTGCCTAATTCTGCGATTCTTTCTTGAAGGTCAATCCAAAGAGGATGAAGAGGCCAACGGGAAGGATTGCTGTCATCATTAGGAATCCTCAAGGTGTCGTGTTCTGTGGCTAGATAATGCAATAAATCGCCCTGCTTGTATTTTAGATCATTAAAAGTGATGATGCCGTATCGTCTAAGAACGTTCTTCTTCGCTTCCCATTCAATTCTCCAGACATTCTCGTCTTGCTCCCAAAGAAGATAAAACCACACTTTGTCACTTTTCTGCTTGATCTCCGCTACCTTGTCATAAACACGAAGAACAATGTCTCCCTTACCCATTGTGAAAGTTTGCGCTTGACGATCTCGCCGATGCTTACTGTCTATGCTGCAATAACTGACAAAAGAATCTTCATTAAAATCCATTGATGGAAGGTTATAATCAAAACTGAAATCAACACGAGAAAGGCTTTCCCTCTTATAAGGTTTGTAAGCGATGGAAGAAATCCATTGTAGAAACTTTTCATGAAGCTGAAAGGCAGATTCTCGCCATAAAGCTTGACTGCTATACTTGACATAAAAATTAGGATTATTGAACTCTCCCATCTCAATTTTAAAATCACCGTTTTCAATCACTAGAGGATACCCGGAAGCGGTTCCGTAAGGCTGCAAATGAAAC
>JBAXON010000320.1:0-2916 GCA_037133255.1 Deltaproteobacteria bacterium | reverse complement strand
AACCGTTGCAAAGGTAAAAGGCAACTGGCTGGCAGTTGAAATTGGAGCAGCTACTTTGGCTTCCGAAATTAAAGCCTTTGAAGAGAGATCGCCCTTGAAAGTGCAAGATGTCAACAGGGGCATCCTCAGATTGTACGAGTTAGGTATGGATTTCATTTTTATTACAGATAGTTCAACAAAAATAACGGGAGGGTTGTTCTATCCCATCAAATCAGCACGCAAATCTAATGGAGGATTGCAAAGCGCACAATTAAAGTTATCCCCGTCAACTTTTCATGATTTGTTGTCCGAATTAAGAGTTGCATATAGACACGAATATAACCTCTAAAAGGCATAGAATGGACTCAATTAAAACATTTCAAAGTGTAGTGCCCCAGTTATTTTTAAACAATTGATATTATTATGTTCTTAAGTGCAAACCGTCGAAGTCCGGGGTTTGTTCTATCCCATCAAATCAGCCCACAAATTTAATGGAAAATTACGAAGCGCATAATTAAAGTTATTTGAGCTGATAGCCGACTTAACAGTTGTATCATTCCCTAATATTCACGAGTAATATTTTGCACCAATTGCCTTTGAGGAGCAGTAGTATGGCCGACGTATTGATTGTTGATGATGACAGGGACATTTCGGACATGCTCTCTGAGGTTGTGGCTACGATGGGGCACACCGCTACTGCCGCTTTTTCTCTTGCAGAGGGGCTCAAAGCAGCGTCAATAAAGCCATTCACAGTCGTTCTCCTTGACGTGTGTCTGCCCGACGGCGATGGAACGGAGAAACTGCCGACCTTCCGCAGCATGCCATCCTTGCCGGAGGTTATTATCATTACAGGGTTTGGTAGCCGCGAGGGCGCTGAGCTTGCGCTCAATAGCGGCGCATGGGATTATATATCCAAAACCACATCCATTGCCGAAATTAAGCTGACCGTTTCCCGCGCGATTCAATACAAAGAGGAACAAACAAAGGAAATTAGCATTCCTCAAGGATCTGAAGCTGGAAGGCTTGCTGTGGAAAAGCGACCGGATGGCGGTATGTATTTATCATCTTTCCCATGCCGTCAGAACTGATGCGAGTGTTCTGATCACGGGTGAAGCAGGCACGGGAAAGGAGCTTTTCGCGCGGGCGATACACAACAATAGCAATCGCGCCTCCAGAAGCTTTGTCACCGTTGACTGCGCCTCCCTTCCACCAACTCTTGCGGAAAGCCTCCTTTTTGGACACGAAAAAGGCGCTTTTACCGGCGCTGATAAAACCGTAGAAGGTATGGTTAAGCAGGCTGACGGCGGCACGCTATTTCTCGATGAAATCGGCGAGCTTCCTCTTGGCGTCCAAAAATCATTTCTGCGGGTTTTGCAGGAACAGCGTTTTCGTCCTATAGGCGCAAAGAGCGAGGTGACAAGCAATTTCCGGGTGGTTGTGGCAACTAACAGAAATCTTAATGAAATGGTCAGTTCCGGGAAATTCCGTCAAGACTTACTCCATCGTATTTCATCCATCGTTATCTTGGTACCGCCGTTAAGGAGGCGCAACGACGACGTGACCGAATTGATTCTTCACTACACCAAAAAACTTTGCCAACGCTATGGAATGAGTCCCAAGAGCTTTTCGCCGGAATTTCTGGAGACGATGGCCGACTATTCGTGGCCCGGCAATGTAAGAGAATTGATCAATTCTCTGGAATGGTCTATTGCCGCCGCAGGCCAGGAAATTACGCTATATTCGAAGCATCTGCCCACAAGCCTGCGGCTGAATGCGGTCTATGCAGACAGCGGCAAAACCACCTTACCGGATTCGTCACCCCTGCCGCCTCTGAAAAACGCGCGTGAATCCGGCATCAGAGAAATAGAGCTTCTATATCTGCAAAAGCTTATGGGCATTGACAAAGGCGACTTCAAAGAGGCTTGCCGGATTTCAGGAGTATCCCGACCGCAGCTATATGCCCTGATGAGAAAGCACCACATCACAAAATAAAACATTCCATAAACCTTTCCCCTTTGTTACCCTTCATCCTTGAAAATTGAGTGTCGAAGACGCCCTTGCGTGACCTCGTGTCACCTTCAGGTGATTAGGTTATTGAGATATTCGATATTCATCTTTCCTTTCCCCCTTTCTTCTATGTGTATTAATCGGCAATAAACTGTATTGTCCGGCAATACACCACTTAATGCATTGAAATAAAACAGTTATTTCCCAAAACAAGTCAAAGCCTGTATTGCTACGCAATACAGAAGTCTCTTCATTCCCACTCCGGGCAAAGGCCTTGATTATTCAAGGCCTTGTTTTTATTAACAATAATTGTTTTGCGTTCTGTGGCACGATTATTGGAATATTTCAAAGTGAGAAAAAAGGAGTTTCGATATGAATGTAATCTTTTATTCATCAAAAAGTGACGAGGGGTCAAAAACAATCTCCAAGGGGCTGGAGAATTCGTGCCGCGATTTCGGAGTGGAGCTGCATCACTCAAAGGGCAGTTTGGAGAGCAGACTCCGGCAACCATTGCATGGCATCGCCTTGATGCTCCTATATTTATCAAAGAAAAACGATCTTGATGAGATGATTACGTTACAGGAACTTATCATCGGTTTGCCGGTAATATTGATCACCAATGAAACAGCGGGAGAGACGATGATAAAAGCACGCCTTCTCCAGCCGCGCTTTATTTTCGCAGCAGACGACAATCTTGAAGATATGTGTCTTGTTTTTGAGAAGATGCTTGACAGAAAAAGCAGCGATGAGCAGCAGCAAAGTAAAATAAGTGCCTGATTCAGGGTTTGAATTAATGAACGCAAAAATAGTTATTACAAAGGGGCTTTATATGTTACGCGCAAAGGAAGGAATAAGTAAATTTGTAATTGTTTTGGGTTATATTTTTTTAATAACGGGGCTTATGTATTCGCCGGTACTGGCAAAAGTTCT
>JBAXON010000319.1:0-2927 GCA_037133255.1 Deltaproteobacteria bacterium | reverse complement strand
AAGTAGTGGCAGCAGTTGAAGAGATGCGGGAAAAACACGGCACCACGCCCGTATTAATCGTCATCGACACATTGAACCGTAACTTCGGGCCGGGAGACGAAAATTCAACAAAAGACATGACACAATTTATTGCAATTATCGACGAGAAACTGCGGATGCGTTATGGCTGCGCAGTCAGCATTATTCACCATAGCGGGCTTTCTACTGGAGACCGGGCAAGAGGGGCATCAGCACTTAAAGCAGCTTTAGACTTTGAATATAAGATGCAAAAAAACGCAGACAAAACCGTGACCTTGACATGCACGAAATGCAAAGACTTTGAAGCACCTGCACCAATGACATTTAGAACCGAACCAGTTGCACTTACTGGGTGGATGGATCCTGACACAGGCGAGGAATTGACATCGATCGTATTAGTTCAAACTGAGCGGGTGCATGTCAGTAAACCTTTATCGGGTGCTAAAAAAATAGCCTTCGATTCATTGCTACGGGTAATTGAAACAGCGGGACTATCACCGGTGCCTGCATCGAATGGTGCAAATGTCGCACATATAGATGCGTGGAGAGCCGATGCTTACAGAAACGGGATTTCGGCAGAAGGGACAAGCGCTAAAAAAATTGCATTTTATCGGGCTGTAAAAAATCTCCGGTCTGATTGCTTAGTTTCAATGACGGATGATTTTTACTGGCCCAATAATGAGGCAAACTTACAATGACCGTTACATACGTTACAAAAGCGTTACATTGTAACCATTGCAACCGTCATTAGGCGTTACATAGGTTACACACATCTATAGATGTGTAACCATGTAACCATGACCGACATAAAAAGAGGACGATATGAAAAGACCGGAATTAAGGGAAATACCAATTGAAAGAACGATGAGACCGGGGACAATTAACGTGACCATGTCACCGGGACAATGGGATGGATTGCTCAAGGCTGCCTATGATGCCGGACATTATCTTATTGAAATTGATAAAAATGAGAAACCAGTTAAGGCATATCAAAAGAGGCCGGACGCATGACAACATTTAGGATGAACATGCAACCCGATTATTTACACGACGACAGAGCCGAAGCCAAGCGGCAGCAGGCAGAGCACGAACGCCGATGCTTGCAATGCGAACTTACGAACCGGCAGCTCCAACTCCAGTTGATTCGATGGCTGAGAGCGAACAGATGGCCAGTGCTACCGAGGTGGCAAATCCTATGCTAAGTAAGCTATTGAAATCATTAGACAACCCCCGTGGGCGTGAAAGTCTACCGCATCAGCCTGTCAACCCGATGGTGCCGATAGCTGGCGCGAAATTAAGGTTTTCCTTTAAAAAAGTGAGGTTTAAGACATGAAAAAAATTGTAGCACCGAAACACCTTAGCAAAGAGGCAAAGCAAATCTGGAAAGAAATTCTTGCCGAATATTCTATAAACGACGCGGCGGGCCTTAGAATTTTACAAGTTGCTTTAGAAGCATTTGATCGGGCGCAAGCGGCACGGGCAGCAGTCGACAAGGTCGGATTGATGGTCATTGACAAGGCAGGGCAAGTGAAGAGTCACCCGCTTTTACCGATAGAAAGAGATAGCCGGGCAGCGTTTCTCTCTGGTTTAAAATCATTAAATTTGGATTTGGAACCGCTCCGCGACAGACCAGGCAGACCGGGAGGAAAATAAAATGCCATCAAATCGACAATATCGAACACGAAAAATAAAACAAAGTATTACCCCTGCGCTACGATTTTATTTTGAAACAGGGACTTATGACGGTCCGTTTCCTGCGGAGGATTTATGCGACACTTTTATTCTCTCTAATAGGGAAGATGATTTAAAGGCAGCATGGGAAGCCAACAAGCAAGAAATCATGGCGGAGTGGACAAAGAATCATCCTCCTCCAGGGGATATGCCGTTTGCATGGTGGCGATTCGATTCCCAGAAAATGACCTAATTGGAAAAGGAAAAATTATGGATTTCAAAAATATCAAAGATTTATCACCGGCAAGCTATAACCCCCGGAAGATAACTGACAAGCAGCTTAAAACGCTTGGCGAATCAATGGAAACTTTCGGCGACCTATCTGGCATAATCAGGAACATACGAACCGGCAACCTCGTCGGCGGCCACCAGCGATGCAAGCACTTCGATCCGAGCTGGCCGATTACCAGCGAAGCCCATTCAGACGCCACCGGAACCACCGCCACCGGATTTGTCGAAACACCCACCGGCAGATTTTCTTATCGAGAAGTTGATTGGGATCTGAAGAAGGAAATGGCGGCGAATATCTCCGCGAACAAATCCGGCGGATATTTTGACCTTGCATTATTGAAACCGATTTTGATTGAACTGGCGGAAAAGCCCATAAATATTGAATTGACCGGCTTTGCACCGGAAGAACTCAAGAATTTATTACTTGACGAAAAAGAATGGACGGACTCAGCTAAGACAGCCGACGCAGCCATCGAATCACTATCAGAGAAGATCCGCAAGGCAGCGGCAGAACACCCTCAGGAGATGAGCAAAGCCCTTGCCGTTATTATTCAGAACGGTAGAGGAAACACTTGTTTAATTCTTAGCGATCCGAACACCAAGGACATTATAGCCGAGCTTCGCAGATACGCAGACAGCGGGGAAAACTCACCGCTTGAATGTTTAATGAGATCACTTTTATGAAAATGACTTTGGACATAATAAACAGCGCAATGGCCAACCACCCGAAAGCCTGCCTTGCTTTTTCAGGCGGCTCAGATTCGGTTTTATTACTAGATATAATCTTCAGGCACACGCCACACCGGCCAGAGATTATTTTTGCAGATAGCCAGATGGAATATGAGGACACCTTGCCATTCATTCAGAAGGTTTGTGCTGATTACGGCGCAGAACTCCACGTGGCCAAGGCAACCCGCACGCCAGCCGAACAATGGCAGAAACAAGGC
>JBAXON010000318.1:0-2946 GCA_037133255.1 Deltaproteobacteria bacterium | reverse complement strand
ATCTTCATCGTGCTGCTAAAGTGATGGCTTCGCGGGCAGGTGAGGTATTTGTCCAACTGGCTTTTGGATAAGTGAGGTTTCACTTCCCCACTGTATTCAACGCGGTGTCCTGAGCCTGCCGAAGGGCCTGAAGTCGGATAGCTTTCAGTCATGGAAACAACTTCTTGCAGTTCTTCTTGAGTGCACATGGGGAATTCTCCTTTCAAAAATTTCACAACCGAACAGTAAAGATTAAATTTTTATTAATAAGCAATGGATTCTTCGATGGAGTAAGCGGAGTTTTTCGATTCCTGAAGTGCAATGTTTTTTACCCCCAAGCGAAGCCTTTTCACCTACAATATGTAAGTTTGGCGTTTCCAGGGGACAAAATACTTTTATTCCTGTGTGTGATCAGTGAGTTGCAGAGATATTTTTTAATGGATTAATGCCCATCAGGAATCTTTTTTCAGGCTTTGTTTCCACTAATACCAACTTGCTATCAAACTTTAAAAGGTTGAGTTACCGGGCATAATACCAAGTAAGCTTTTAAACATTCATATTTTAAATGTTTGAAAGCAACTTGGTATGACAATTAGACCGCTCTTACAGAAAGTCCGTGTGGTAGATAACGCATGGGATTTTCTTTCGAAGGCATCAAAAGCGAACTGGCTTCGGAGAAATTCCGGCTGCTCTACCTCCAAATGCAGGTTGAAAATCCTGCCATTCTGACCTTCCAGAATTTTCCTGCTCTCATATCTTTTTTCAGAAAACGGACAAATGATTATGAAAGAGAGGACACAATTATGCGCTGCCTGGTGATTCATTACCAGAAAGGTGGTCCCTATGAGATTTTGTCCTCGGTTTTCCTCATCCTTTTCCTGCCAACCGTCGGCAAACTCTATCGCATGGGAAGGAAAGCATGCTGGCAAGTTCCCGATGAAGATATTTCCCAGGAGGTAAGCATTCTGCTGCTACAAAGCATCAAGGAAAGCGATCCAACTCTTCCTAATGTATCCAGCCGGTTCACCGGTGCGTTGAAAAACAAGTTCCAGAAATTCATCAAGGAAAAGGTTGATCAAGCGCAGAGGGAAACTGCCTATGATGATGAGTTTAAGGTATCCGCGCATGATGAAAAAAATGACTATCAGACAAAAAACTCTGTTGAAGAATATGATTTAACAAAATTCCGCCTGCAACTTGATGAACTTCTCCGGAAACGGAAGATCACAAAAAAAGATAAACGGCTTTTAATCGCCACAATAATCGATGGCAAAGTACTAAAAAAAATAGTCCCGAAACATGAATATGAAAAGTATAAAGCCCGACTTCGGCGTTTCAAAAAAGCCAACAAAAAACTATTCGCCAAGCTGCTGATATAACATCGAAATAAAAGTATTTTGTCCCCTGAAAACGCAGAACTTACATATTGTAGGTAAATACAGACTTTTCGGGAGGTCAAATAATGGAAAAACGGATGATGGATATCAAGGAACTTTCTTCCTACATCGGCCTTAAGCAGCAGACGATTCGGAATCAGATATCGATGGGAAAGTTTCTGATCCCTACCAAGAAGCTGGGAAGGCTTCTCAAATGGGATCGCCGGGACGTTGACGGGTTCCTGGATAAACTCAAAAAGATAAACTGATTGACATGGCGGCAAAACCTGCGATAATTGCCCCATTCCACAAGGAAAGGAGGTAATTGTTCAGATTGCTGTCTTGCCAATTCCTTTATCAAACGAAGAGAAAGGAGTTGGAATATGGGAGTTTACAGAAGAAAGAACAAGGCTGGGGATTATTATGGTCCTTGGATCATCCAGTATGCATCCGGGGTAGCCACCCAGACAGGCAGGGTCAAGTACACCTGCGAGAAGGCCGGTCACAGCAAGCGCGTCGCCGATCTGGCCTTTGCTAAAAAGACGCTGGAATGGGATAAGAAGAAACACCTGGGACTGGAAACGAAGAAGGAATATACGTTCCGGGAACTGGTGGATTGGTATCTGGAGTTGCCAAAGGTGAAAGAAAAGAGATCATACAGAGAAGACGTGTCAAGATCTCTAATTCTTAAGGAAGCATTTAGCAACTTCTCAGCGCGAGAAATCAGACCGGCAATGATAGAATCTTTTCAGTATGATTTATTGCATCGTCAATGCCAGCGTAAAAAGAGTAATTATATGCCTGCTACAGTAAATCGGATGCTCGCCCTGATGAAGCGGATATACAGCCTTGCGGTGAGAGAAGATTTCGTAGAGAAAAATCCATGCCTTAAGGTATCCATTATTCCTGAGAACAATGCACGTGACAGGGTGATTACAAAAGAGGAGTTTGAAAGGTTGATTTCTGAGCTCCCAAAACACGCGGCGCAGATAGTCACGGTAGCTTATTACACAGGTATGAGGACGGGCGAGATATTTAATCTGACATGGGGAAAAATAAACATGAGGGAAGGGTTTATTGACCTAGAAGCAGAAGATACAAAAAACTCTGAACCGCGCCGGATTTATCTCAATGATGTCCTTCTAAATTTGCTTGCTGAAGTGGGAAAGATTCGTCATATTGATCACCAAATGGTATTTACATTTAATGGCAAATCGATTAAGACCATAAATAAACCATTTAAGAAGGCCTGCTGTTTATCAGGAATAAGAGATCTTCGTGTACATGATCTTCGCCATACCTTTAATACCAATATGAGAAAGGCCGGTGTTGATCGAAGCGTGATAATGAAAATCACGGGGCATAAATCCTATGAGATGTTTGAACGATATAACACAATTGATTCAAATGATGCGCAAGATGCACTGATGAAACTAAATGATTTTTTATCATGCAATTCTTGCCAGCAACCGACTACTGCAATAGTACTGCAAGAAAGAAAAAAAGTGGAAGCGGAAACCGCAATGCCTTGATTTTATTGGCTGGGGAATAAGGGCTCGAACCTTAATTCACGGAGTCAGAGTCCGTTGTC
>JBAXON010000317.1:0-2967 GCA_037133255.1 Deltaproteobacteria bacterium | reverse complement strand
TTATCCACTAGCGGCATTCCCCTTCTGAATCACGATGGAACACTACGGGGCTACCGCGGCAGCGACACCAACATCACAGACCGCAAGCGGATGGAGGATACTCTACGAGAGAGTGAGGAAAAATATCGGAGTTTATCCAATAATATTCCGGATATCATCTATTCTCTCGATAAAATGGGGAATGTTATCGCAGTTAATAAAGCTATCGAGAGATATGGTTACGCAATTGATATAATTGTTGGGAACCAATTTCCTGATATTTTCCACCCGGATGACCGGGAAATGGTGGGCAATTCTTTCTTGAAGGCTATGGAAGACCATCGGGAATATACCAGAGGGCTGCAATTCCGATTACTGGCAAAGGATGGATCTGCCAGCTGGGTGGAATTGACCTCCCACATGCGCTTTGATGAACAGGGACACTATCTCCAGGAGGAAGGAGTCATCCGCGACATCACCGACCGTAAGCGGGCCGAGGAGGAGCTGCGGCAGGCAAAAGCACTCGCAGAAGCAGCCAACAAGGCCAAGAGCGAATTTCTGGCCAGCATGAGCCATGAGATACGTACCCCGATGAATGCAATCGTCGGTATGGCAGACATCCTGATGGAATCCGAATTGACGGCAGAGCAGCAGAAATATGCTGAAACATTGAGAAATGCCGGAGAGAATCTTCTGGAACTTATCAATGGCATTCTTGATCTATCCAAGGTGGAAGCGGGTCTTGTCGTCCTGGAAAAGACGGAGTTTGATCTCGACTCGATTATGAACAAGGTCTGCGATTTGATGTATTTGAAAACAAAGGGGAGCAGCATTCGCATCGCTTGCGCGCCACTTCATAATATTCCGGCTACCCTTATCGGAGATCCGCAGCGCCTTATGCAGATTTTCATTAATCTTGTGGGCAATGCCATGAAGTTCACAAAGCAGGGCGAAATCATTTTAGGCGTTGAGACGATTTCTGGAAGTTTGGATTCCGACGATAAGGAAACTGTCGAACTGCGTTTTTTTGTAAAAGATACCGGAATCGGCATTCCTCCCGACAAGGTGGAGTTGATATTCGAGATGTTCACTCAGGCTGATTCATCCACAACCAGAAAATACGGGGGGACCGGTCTCGGTCTGCACATTTCCAAGCACTTATTAGAACTCATGGGAGGACGTATCTGGGTGGAGAGCGAAGTCGGAAAAGGAAGCACTTTTTTCTTCACCGCGACTTTCGGTATCGGCAAGACGGCAATACCGCTTGCGGAAAAGACTGAAGTTGCCTCTTCCGTAGGCGACAAGCCTGTTGAACAAAAAACCTTGAACATCCTGCTTGTTGAAGACAATGATGATAACCGTCTGCTACTGCTTTACTATTTAAAGAAAACGCCTCATCATGTTGACGTGGCGGAGAATGGTGCAATCGCCGTTGAAAAGTTTTCCTCCGGCAAGTATGATCTGGTTCTGATGGATGTCCAGATGCCCGTGATGGACGGCTATACCGCAACGGGAGAGATAAGGAAGCTGGAGGAAAGCAGGGGGCTAAAAAGAACATCCGTCCTTGCACTGACCGCTTACGCCATGAAGAAAGACGAGCAGAAGAGCCTCGAGGCCGGTTGTGATTGTCATCTCACAAAGCCGATCCGGAAGGATGTGCTGCTGGAAGCCATTGAAAAATATGGTAACACTCTACGGTAAAATTTCGGCCACAAAAAGCTGATCATTATTGACATCTGCAACGCGGGTGTTTTGGGTGAAGCCATATAGGTAGCGATACTGACACGCGGCATGAGTGAGGACAGGGCAAAAAAGATCCTGAGCCGGGCGAAGCCGGGAAAGCTGTGTCTGGATTTCTCTTTAAAGGCCGTTATTTTGTGTAGTGCATTATGCCAAGCCATCCCTTGTTCTGTTTATGTGTCCGCAAGTTCCTGCTCGTAACCTTGGCATCTTTGAAGATTTGCAATGGCAATCCTCACCTCAATTCAAAACCTAAAACACTTGATTTGTAGATGTTGGCTCTGCACTTCGTGTGATTCAAAATCTGCTGATCGCAGACTAACCGGCACGCTGCTTTTTTACACCAAGTAGCTATCAAACATTAAAAGGTTGATTAACCGGGCATAATACCAAGTAAGCTTTCAAAAATTATTATTTTATTTTTTGAAAGCAACTTGGTATTAGATCGCTGGTTGTATGATTTGTTGAACCGGATTTAGGTATGAACTTGATTACCAGATGGCAGCCATCTGCCTGGGCATATCTTTTCAGGGTTGTTATTGATGGTGCATGCTTTCCGGCGGATTCCAGGCGGTAAACAGCACTTTTTGTTGTACCCATTATCTCCGCAACCGCCTCTTGAGTAAACCCGGACTTTGAACGCGCCGATAACATCTCGCGGACAAGAGTATATTCTTCTTCCAGGTCATTGTATGCCTTGCTGAATCCTTTGCGTTTTTGAGCATTCTTGAGAAATGCCTTATGATCGTGGGAAACAGGTTCGTATTTTAATTCAACCATTTTTTATCTCCTTCATTCTTTTCCGGGCAATCTTTATTTCCTTCTCTGGCGTGTCTTGTGTTTTCTTAACAAATGCATGAAGAATTACGACTCGCTGACCGATGACAAAACAGTAAAGCACTCTTCCAATGCCTTCGCGTCAATCGTGGCCGCAATTCAAAAAGACCGTCGCCCATGGATCGTGAATGCGGCTTGCATAAATGCGGCCCGAACTCCATCAACAACTCCACTGCCCGCGCATAATCAGCTAAAATTCCGTCAGGCCTTCTTTCTATCTCCGTTTTAACCAGCGAATGGAAGTAGGCAATGGAATAACTCATAGCTGCTGGTTAGCATATTTGAGAACATCTATAAACTATTTTTTTATTCTTCTTGAGAAGCTAATCACTATTAAAATCAATATATTACCCCTTCGCGTATAACCATAATGGTTGTATTTTGCAATACTTCATGCCAAGCATTTGGACG
>JBAXON010000316.1:0-3015 GCA_037133255.1 Deltaproteobacteria bacterium | reverse complement strand
GGCTTCATCTGCCAGTTTAATCGATGATTACTTCGATAAAAAAGACTACCTGGCCGTAGCTTACATTTATTTTCAAGCATATAAAACGATTCTTATTTCGAATGATGAGTATAAGCAAGTAAGCAAGATCGCTTTGAGTTTGAAAGAATTGGGGCTGACCGAACATTATCTTAATCTCTTAAGAGATTATAAAAAAGTTGGCAAAGATGAACAAATATTAAATAGAGTAATACTTGATATTGCGGAAGGGCAAATGTCTCAAGGTAAATACGACGAAGCCCAAAAGACGCTGGAGGAGTTAAATATCAGGCCTTCTGTTAAAGACAGTGGGTTAATAATGGCGATAAAAAAGAATCAGGCGGTAATATCTTACAAAAAAGGAGTGTATGATAAGGCAATTGTTAATTACGATGATGTAGCCCGCTCCGGGCAGAATAGCAATGATCCGGAACTTAGATATTGGTCGCAGTTTTACACAGGAAAGTCCTATTTAAAAATGGAGAAAAATGCTGACGCGCAAAAGACATTTGCTGAAATTAAAACTCAATCCGGGCCTGATGGATTTTGGACTAAGGTTGTTGATTATTGTGTTGAAGATCAGAAGTGGTGGGATAAATACGGTGAGCGGTTAAAGAAATAATTCCTCTGAGAGAAATTTAATGCAAGATATATCTTTGCTGCAGAAATCATTTGAAAGTTTTAATAAAGCAACTGTGGAGCTTGAACATGCTTATGCCCGCCTGGAAGAGCGGTTTGCAACTCTGAATAAAGAGCTGGAAGGAAAAAATATTGAGCTTGTTCAGACTGTTGCTGAAAAAGAAGAGACCAAAAATTATCTCCAGAATATTTTAGAGAGCTTAATCAACGGCGTTGTTGTAACGGATCTTGCAGGTCAGATTCAGATTTTGAATTCCTGCGCTGAAATGTTTACAGGCAGCAGCCAGACCGAAGTTCGAGGGCAACATATAAGCATTCTTTTTGGAGGCTTGCAAGTTGATGATTGGCAAAAGATTAATCTGGCTGAATATTTTAAAGGGGAAGCAGGGCATAAAGTTAAAACAAATAGCCGGACTCTGGAAATATTTTGTTCACCTTTTAAGTCGCCCAACGGCGAAGCAATTGGTAATGTCTTTGTCCTGCGCGATATAACTCAGATAGAAAAACTAGAAGACATGGCTAAAAGGACGGAGAAGTTTGCGGCTATGGCAGAAATGGCGGCCAACATCGCCCATGAAATTCGTAATCCACTGGGAAGTATTGAACTATTTGCTTCACTTCTTTTAAAAAATTTATCCCAGAAGAAAGATCAGGAACAGGCAGTCCAAATCATTTCTTCGGTAAAAAATGTTGATAATAAAATATCCAATCTGCTTCTGTTTACCCGAACGCAAAGTCCTAAAATGAGCAAAATTGATTTGCATCAAATATTATCAGAAGTCATCGACTTTTCCGAACAAATCATGGAGCAGGGGGGCATTCATGTTTCGGCAAAATATACTTCGGAGCATGCGTACATTGATGGAGATGCGGAAATGCTCAAACAGGTCTTTTTAAATATAATATTAAATGCCCAGCAGGCGATGCCGGAAGGTGGTACATTGATGATTGGGTCAAATTATTTCACAAGCCAAAACCGGCAAAGAGACGCGCACGTGGTCGAAATAGTATTTCAGGATTCCGGCCCGGGAATTCCCGAGCAAAATTTGTCCAGAATATTTGACCCATTTTTCAGCACGAAAGAAAGTGGTTCGGGACTAGGCTTAGCTATAGTCCATAATATTATTCAACAGCATAACGGATCAGTAAACATTGAAAATTCAATACAGGGCGGTGTATCCGTAAATGTTAGTTTCCCTCTTGCCCAAAAAAATGAAAATGGTCTGGGAGTAAAATTAAATGTCTAACGCGGAAAGATTACTGATTGTGGATGATGATCAAGCAATGAGATCGGCTTTATATGAATCTCTGAGCAGCTGTGGCTATGAAGTAGATACTGCGGAAAATGGTGCGGATGCTTTGGTGAAATTTAAAGAGGGTCAATTTGCCGTGGTTGTTACGGATATGCGTATGCCCCAGATGAGCGGCATGGATGTTTTAAGAGGAGTAAAGAGAATTTCGCCGAAAACGCCGGTTATTTTGATCACGGCTTATGGAACAGTAAATACCGCGGTGGAAGCGATGAAAGAAGGCGCTGCCGAGTTTATCATGAAGCCGTTTTCGTTGGATGATCTGGAATTCGCCGTTAAAAATGTATTAGCTGCAAGCACGCAAATCAAAACTGAAAAAGGTGATGATGAGACCGCAGCAGGTATTTACCCGGTTAAAGAAATTATTACGAAGGATAAAAAGATTATTGCCATTTTGGATATGCTCAAGAGTGTGGCCAAAAGTAAATCCAGTATTTTAATTCAGGGTGAAAGCGGTACCGGCAAGGAATTATTCGCCCGTTATGTTTATCGTTATGGCAATCGTCGGGAAATGCCTTTTGTCGCTGTGAATTGTGCCGCAATTCCCGGTCAGTTGCTTGAAAGTGAAATGTTCGGCTTTGAAAAAGGATCGTTCACCGGCGCCGCGGTAAAAAAAATAGGGAAGTTTGAGCTGGCTAATGGTGGCACTCTTCTTTTAGACGAAATATCCGAGATGGATATTCAGTTACAGGCAAAACTATTGCGAGTGATTCAAGAGTCAGAAGTTGACCGCATAGGCGGGAAAATGCCCATTCCGATTGATGTTCGGATAATAGCTACAACCAATGCCGATCTACAAAACAGCATTCTGCATAAAACCTTTCGCAGTGATCTGTACTACAGATTAAATGTGATTCCTGTTGTGATTCCCCCTCTGCGTGAAAGAAGCTCAGATGTGGTTTTGCTGGCGGAACATTTCATCAGGAAATATAGCCAGGTAAATGAAAAAAAAGAACCATTGCTGACAGATGAATCCAAAGCAAGCCTTAAGGCATATTCGTGGCCGGGTAATGTGCGGGAGTTGGAGAACATAATTGAACGAGCTGTA
>JBAXON010000315.1:0-3030 GCA_037133255.1 Deltaproteobacteria bacterium | reverse complement strand
TGCCGATGGCCCTGCCCCCTACCGTAATCGGATTTTACCTGATCATCATCATGGGGCCAAAGGGTTTTGTGGGCAAGGCTTGGGAAATGTTCACCGGCGATTCGCTCCTTTTCACTTTCATCGGAATAACGATAGCATCTATTATTTACAGCATTCCCTTTGCCGTGCAGCCGATGAAAGCGGCTTTTTCGAAAATTGACCGACGCCTGTTGGAGGCAGCTTCTGTGCTGGGTCTATCGAAACTATCGGCATTCTTACGGGTGATCATTCCTAATTCTTTGGGCGGCATTGCCGCCGCGGCTGTTTTAGTGTTTCTGCACAGTATCGGGGCGTTTGGCGTTTTGCTGATGGTCGGCGGCAGTATTCCGGGAGTGACAAAAGTTGCCTCCATCTCTATCTATGAAGCGGTGGAAACCATGAATTACCGGGCTGCCGGGCTTCTATCGCTCAGCCTCATCCCCATCAGCTACGCATTTCTTCTACTGATCAATAAACTAAATAAGGATTCTGAAAGCAATGATTCACGCAGAGCTTAAAAAAAGATTAAAATATTTTGATTTGGATATTTCCTTTTCCAGCCCCGCCGAAGAGATGCTTGTCCTTATCGGCCCATCTGGTGGCGGGAAAACAACCATTATCCGCATGCTGGCGGGGCTTACAACACCTGCGGAAGGCAGGATCGTGTTTCAAGATGAGGTCTGGTTTGACTCGGCCCAGCGCATCAATATTTCGCCGCAGAAACGCTGCCTGGGTTATGTCTTTCAGGATTATACGCTTTTCCCGCATCTGAACCTTTACGACAATGCGGCGTTTGCCGCCGTGAATAAACGGGAAGTTGACGAACTGTTTGAACTGTTTAAAATCAACCATCTGCGAAACCGCAAGCCCCACATGGTTTCCGGAGGTGAACGGCAGCGCTGCGCCATCTGTCAGACGCTTGCCAGGCATCCCCGTCTGTTGCTTTTGGATGAGCCTTTCTCCGCGCTTGATGCCATAACGCGCCGTGGCCTGCGTGAGGAGTTGAAAAATTTAAAAGCCAGCATGTCCTTCCCCATTATTTATGTAACGCATGATATAAATGAAGCACTGTTTCTGGCCGATGAAATTATGCCTGTGGTCGAAGGCAAAAACGACGACGGCTGGATGCAGCGGATGATCACCCGCGAACCATCGGCGGAAGTGTCCACACGCGCGGCAAGGGAACCACGGCTGGCGTTAGTATATTAATGAGACTCAAATTTCAGGAGCAACGCGGACTGGAATTTATTAGTCTCATTTATCCCACGGAGCATGCGGAGAGGGGCTAATGAGACTCCAGTTTCAGAAACGAAGTGTACCCTGAAGGGCATCTGCGATACTGAAACTGGTAAGTCGAATTATCCCTGAAGCACAGCGGAATGGGATAATTGACACGGCTTCAGAAACTAAATTACTGAAATTTAAAATATTGAGGAGCTCCAATTTATGAACATTTGCACCTATTCCTATGAAGAGTATCTCCATCTGGTTAAGTCTTTCCACGGCAATCTCGCACCCGGCCTGATTATCGGCGGTTATATCGTTGATCTGGCCATGAAGCATTTGCCGGAGGGAGAATTTTTTGATGCCGTTTGCGAAACACCTGTCTGCCTTCCTGATGCTGTGCAGATTCTGACCCCTTGCACCATCGGCAACGGCTGGTTAAGTATTATCAACTTTGGGCGGTTTGCCGTTACCCTGTATGAAAAATATACAGGCCATGGTGTGCGGGTTTTTCTCGATACAAAAAAACTGGAAGCCTGGCCGGAAGTGCGGGATTGGTATCTGAAAAAAAAGAAAAAGAACGAACAAAATCCTGATCTACTGCTGGCGCAAATCAAAGAGGCTGGTCACGGATTGCTTAGCGTTCAGCACGTGCGTGTCGAACCGGAAAAAGTCCGCCGCAAGAAATTTGGTCCGGTAGGCATTTGTCCGGTATGCGGGGAAGCTTATCCGTCTAGAGATGGTGAAAACTGTCGCAACTGCCAGGGAGAGACTCCCTATACTGATGTAGTTGCTGTGATCAAATAAGGCAACTATGCTTGAATCAGGAACGATTTTAAAGCGTCTTTACGAACGGCTCGAGTCCACCGCAAAAAACCGGACTATCAACGATCTGCGCATTGGCCTGGGTTACATTGGTGTTCGTCTGGATAATGGCACCACAGGAATTGCCGCAGTATTATTTGATAACTTGCCGCATTGCTGCTCAGCTCTGCCAGTCGCGGAAAGTTTTGTTGGCTCACCTGCTGCGGACTTGCTAAAATATCTTGTTGCAGGTAATAATTCTCTCGAAATTGCCATCGGGCTGGCTACCGCCAATGCCCTGATAGAACCGGCGCCTGACAATGTCGATAACCGCGAAGCAACCACCTACCTCAATCTGCAAAAGGGAACAAAGGTCGTCATGGTCGGCTTGTTTGCTCCATTGGTTTCCCGCATCCGGATAACCGGCGCAGAATTGACGATCATTGAAAGAAATCCGGCACGAATGGAAATATTGGGTGATACGGAAAAGCAGAATGCCTTAAAATCCTGTGATGTCGCCATCATTACAGCAACCACACTGCTTAACTTCACATTTGAGGAAACGATTAATAACCTGGGTACGCCGCGCTGTGTTGCTGTGATGGGTCCATCCACACCGCTGCTACCGGCAATTTTTGACCAAACGTCCGTCACGCATCTGGGTGGAGCGATAGTTGCCGATGCCGCGCGGGTTATGCAGATTATTTCAGAAGGCGGAGGAACACCGGCCCTCCGGCCCTATCTGCGCTTTGTGAATCTGATCAGAAAATAGTCAGTGGAATATAAATTGTGTTCCAGCCGTCCATGCGCGGCATGATCAGGTCGGTAAGGACAAATCCAAAGCCTCAACACAGTCATTTGTTTACAGCACCACAAAGCCCAGCCTTTTTAGTTTGGGGCAGGTCTTATTCAGACAGCGGGAAAAAGATACGGAAGGTGCTGCCTTGCTTTGCTTTACTCTCTACTGTAAGAACTCCTTTGTGG
>JBAXON010000314.1:0-3039 GCA_037133255.1 Deltaproteobacteria bacterium | reverse complement strand
CAAGTTCCATATTGCTTCAGATTGGTTTTGAACTTGCGGCACAAAAACACCTGGTTTTTTCGTAAATTTTGGTAGGGACAGATCAAATACATTAGAAGAATCTAATTTGTGCAAGAAATTACCGCCAATCATGTTCACTGCCTCCTTGGCGCAATCTTCAATCATTTTTTCCGTTACGTCTTTTCGATTCAAACTCAGCATGTTTTGCACCATAGTTTCAGCCAAACTCAGAGAAAAAAATACTTTGATTTCCCCATTTATCGCCCCGGTGAAATTTATTGAAGAAATCATGTCATATTTTACATCTTCATCCAATGGTTCAAGAAAGACAAAAAACATTTTTTCAAATACTTCAAAAATCGAGTTCATCAGTATTTCTTGCGTCTTCTTTGTATTCCCCATTTTCTCCCACTCCTATTACATCGTAAAGAACTTTTTTGATTTCTTCAGGTAAAAAAGGTTTCTTAATAAAACCTTTTGCCCCACGCTCAAAAGCTTCTTGCATACGCTGAGAACTGCCTTCAGTCGTAATCATTATTACCGGAATTTCTTTTAATGTATCATTCGTCTTCAATTGCTCCAAAAGTTCAAGACCATTTACTTCGGGCATATTTATATCCGAAATTATAATATCTATCCAATTTGTGGAAAGCAATTCCAGCGCTTCCCTGCCGTTATTGGCTTCGAGACACTTATCAATTTGGAATCCTGAAATAGTAACAATTTTCTTAATTACCGCACGCATGGAGCCAGAATCATCCACGATCAATAAATTAAATGACATAAAGTCACCTTCCTTTTTTTTGATCCAATTTTACTATTTCCTAAACAATGCTCATGAGTTCTTTGGCACGATCCAAATCATCAGATAACATAACCATGCTTATTTCCAAGTCTCTCAGTCTTAAATTAAACTTCTTTAATAATTCGCTCACCGCACGCTGGGCCAGTCCCTCTACACCGCCACCAACACCTATCATCAAACACGCCTGATCGGCCATATATACAATCCAGGGAATTACTTTTCCCTCTTTTTCCAGTAAATCTGGCCGATGATGGTAAGCAATAGCTTCTATAATCTCTACCGGAAAATTCCACTGTGCCGCAATCTTTCCACCTAAATCAGCATGATTAATTCCCAGTATTGTTTCCTCCGCTTCTAAAAATGACATATTCTTTTCAGCAACAAGCGTTGAAATTTTAACTAACGAATCACGGACAAATTCACCCATAATGATTTTCCCTACATCATGCAGAAGAGCTGCCGTGTAGAGGGTGGAATCTTCCTTGCCGGTAATTTTTTTTGATAAAATCTGAGACATCAAAGCAACAGCCACACAGTGCTCCCATAAATCGGTAGTTTTATCAAAATACCCTAGAACACCTTTTTTATAATATTTAGAAATACCTGCCGTCTGGATTGCGAGTAGAAGATTCTTTTGTCCCAGATAAATAACCGCATCGTTTATATTGCTTATCCGATGCAGAGGACTGAAATAAGCCGAATTCGCCATTTTCAAAATATTTGCCGTCATTGACGGATCAAATTTAATTATATCCGCCACCTGAATTTCGGAATAGTCCGCTTTATTTAACAGCTGCGCAACTTTGCTGCCTGTCGCCGGAAATGCGGGAATTGTCTGTATTGATTTCAAGATACGGTCAACTACTGTCATAATTCTTTCATTTCACCTCTGGAACTACGGACAAATACTTTACCCATCCTCATTTCCAAGCGCACAGTACGATTATAGTTTGAACCAGTATCCTCTGCTTTGATCATAACATTATTTTTCCAAAATATTTTCCGCATAGCCATAATATTTTTCTGCCCGATACGGAAAAAATTAGCATCATCCAATATGCTTGCTCCACCAACTGCACTAACGATCATCCTCTTTTTTTCCGCGCCCATGGCGTAACAGGACTTAAATAACAGTGGAATACCGGTATCGGCAAACATCGCCGGCTTTTCTCTGGCCTTTTGCTCATCGAGCATAGAGTCAGGCAACATGTAGTGCAACAACCCTCCAACTTTCGCCACAGGATCATAAACTGTAATCCCGATACAAGAGCCAAGGGCGTACGTAATAATTACATCATCAGCATTATTAGAAATTTTAATATCCGAGATAGCTGCAATCAAATCGCTCATAAGCTCATTTCTGATATACGCTTGGTTCTATGTACTTAAACTGATGATTTAAACCGGTTAAGCTTTCCGAATGACCTACGAAAAAGTAACCGCCCTTGTTTAAAGAATCATAAAATTTATTAACCAAAACACCTTGTGTCAGTTTGTCAAAATAGATCATTACATTGCGGCAAAAAACAATATCCAGCTGAGACTGCACCGCGAATTTATGCATTAGATTAAAGCGCTGAAAATCTATCATACTTTTGAGTTCATTTTTTACGCGGTAATGTCCTTCGGAATCGCCGGTTCCAATTTGAAAATATTTTTTCAGGACTGGCGTGGCAATATTTTTAATTTTCTCATGTGAATAAATACCGGCTTCGGCTATACGTAATACTTTTGTAGAAATATCAGTTGCTAGAATTGCAGCCTCGAAAGAGTTTTGCTCGGCAGCCTCTTTTACTGTTATCGCCAGAGTATAAGGCTCCTCTCCTGTAGAACAACCAGCAGACCAGATTTTAAAGCGATCCTTGAAACCACGGGAATTACTCTTTCCCAAAAGCGATGCAATTATCGACCTCAATCGGACAAAATGACTTTCTTCACGGAAAAAAGATGTTAAGTTAGTGGATATCGAATCAATCATTGCGATTAATTCATCCGTGCCTTCTGCCGTAGTAACATAATGACAATAATCACCAAAAGAATTGTAATTGCCTTCACGCAAGCGCTTACCCAAACGCGCTTTAACCAATTCTCTTTTCCCCTCATGAAGATTAATTCCACATTGCTCATAAATAAGTTTACTGATTTTTTCAAAATCGCTGTTTTTTAGTTCGTAATTGTCCATATAATATCAAATATATTTATCGGTTTAATGTCAAAAAATATTAATTTTTTTA
>JBAXON010000313.1:0-3041 GCA_037133255.1 Deltaproteobacteria bacterium | reverse complement strand
TTAGATTTTCTGGCGGGGCCGAGGGGACTTGAACCCCTGTCCTCCGGCGTGACAGACGATTTTGGGAGTGCTAAAGCATTGATTTTATTGACTTGCGTCTTGTCTAAAATGCGTCTATTTTGCCGCATTCCGCACCCCAGACGCACCCTGTTTTGCCGTATTTTGCAAAGCATTGACGAAACCATACATCAAAAACAGAAAAAAGCCAACGAGAATTTCTGCATAGAATTTCTGCATAGAATCATTCAAAAGTAATATCCACAGGCCGTATTTCTAATACTATTTTTATAATATAAAAAAAGAGGCGGGATCACTCAACAGTAATATACGCCAATAATAAAATACGCACTGAAGAAAGAGGCAGAAAAAAAGGCGGTGTGTCAATTTTTCATCATGTGTGAAACTTAATTCCCTATGTGTGGTACTTTTTTCCCCACATTCAGACCTTTTTATTTTTTGCATTTTTGAAAGTATTTGATATTATTGCATTTATTATTTTTGAGATATTGGCACGCCTCTTGCTTATACTTTCTAATAGAATTTATCTACTAGATTATTCGATTTAGGCTTGACAATAGGCAGGGGAATTGTTATATTGAATACTAATAGAATTTATCTACTACAATTTATGATTTAGGAGGTTATGTAAAATGAGATCAAATGAATTTCTTGACAGGTTTGGAAAACATAATGCGTGTTTCTCACGGTCTGACGCCGAACAGCGATCAATGAAGCTAAGAAACGGACTTTTGACGCCACGAGGGGCACGCGGGCCACAAGCACCCCACCTAGAGCCGGTACACATGGCCAGATTGACCATCGCCTTGGCAGCAGCGGAAACGGCACCCCAGGCGGCTGATACCGTTGTCAAATATGCGAGGCTGACCGCTATCGGAGAACGATGGTTTGACGGAGCCGATGACTTTGAGCAAGCATTGACCGCCATTTTTACCGATTCGGATATTGTCCGGCAGGTCGAAACAGTCTCAATATGCCGCTCATGGCCACAGGCTGCAATCATTCTGACAGATGGAAGGCAATTCACCTTCAGCACATTGGAGCCACCGACTCCCGAAAAAATGACTTGCCGGATTGATTACCGGATCGGATCAAGGTTTTTTCTGGAGATTAATTGTCAACTGGAAGTGAAAACCATCATGCAGGACTTAAAAACGAAAATAAAAACCAATGCAGATTCTGACGCCTACTTTCTGTATATTCAGCGCATGACCAAAATCGGCGAAGAGCAAGGCGGAGATGCTGCGCGGGCATGGGTGAAGGCGAACCCTTTTCAAGGCAGCAAGGATAAGGAGGAATAATTTTATGGCACGACTAATTGAAATCATCAAAAGCCTAATGACAACTAAATTTTATGGCCAGCTGACCATAAAGTTTGAGGCAGGGAAAATTATCCACTGTCAAAAAACAGAAAGTTTAAAATTGGATAGTTAAAAAAAATATTCGGTATTGGAAAAACCAGGCCGACTGTATCGCAAATGAGCGATAGGTCGGTTTTTTTTATTCAAAGGTGAAACTAAATGGATGGATGGGCTAAAATAAAACCAGCAGCAATATATGCCGGAATCAAGGAACGGACGATGCGCGACTGGCTCAAGGAAGGTTTGAAGCATTCTCGATTACCTTCTGGAACCGTCCTGATTCGCTACGACGCGATTGATGTTTTTCTCGAATCATTCGCGGAAAAAGAAAACGAAATTGACAAGATTGTTACTGAAGCTATGAAGGAGATGAGCTAATGCCTGCACGCGAATGTTACAAACATAACCTTGAAAATCCCAAACAACGGGGAGAAGGCGCTCATAGTTACGTTATGAGAATGGCAAATCTTGCACGGCTGGCCGAGATCAGCAGCCAACAAGCTTTTGACGACCTTCGCGGGGTTTTGGATAGAAGAGTCAGAGACAACGAAATTACAACCGCTATCAAAAAGGCAAACAACGGCACCTTCACACCACGACCACGGCCAGCTCCAGTTGTACGAGACGGCAAAGCAGCCCTGCAAAAGATTATTAATCAGGCAAAGATTAAGAACGAAGTTGACCTTTGGGAATCGTCACCAATTCGCTTATGGGAAGAACCAAAAGACGACGCAAGTTTATTACTTAAAATCTTATTCAAACCGGATGAACTTGTCTTTATTGGCGACCGGCACGACGCCGACACAATTAAGACGGCAGCCGAATGGATTACCTTATTCAGCAATGGCGGCATGACCGCACCATTCATTATAATAAACTCATTAAGCGGCATTCCTGCACCAGCTAAATCAGGAGATAAGACAACGCTGCGCGGCGATGCCAATGTCACGGCCTTCAAATATTGCATGGCGGAATTTGACACCATATCAAAGGAAGATCAAATCAAATTTTGGAGCGCAGTTAAATTACCCATTGTCGCGCTTATTGATTCCGGCGGTAAGAGCATACACGCATGGATTAATGTTCAAAAAATGGCCAAAGTTGAGACAGCAGAACAATGGCAATCAGAAATAAAAAACAGACTATACGATAAAATATTAATACCTCTGGGAGTTGACGCGGCTTGCAGTAACCCCTCACGATTATCACGCCTTCCAGGGCATTACAGGACTGAAAAGCAGGCATGGCAGAAGTTACTTTGGTTATCGCCTGAAGGGAGATCAATATGCTGACTGAATTTGAAGAACAGATGAAGGACACGGACACACAGCGTTTCCGCTTTAGGCAAGCAGGAGAGTTGTTACAAGAGCCTAGGCAAATAGAATGGCTAATAAAAGATTATTTTGAAAAAGGTGCGTTATCGAATACTTTTGGCGATACAGGATCTTTAAAATCTTTTAATGCTTTAGATCAATGCCTTTGTGTAAGCAGCGGAAAAAGTTTTCACGGAAAAAAGACAAATTCCGGTGCCGTCTTTTATATATGCGGAGAAGGTTTTAACGGCCTATCACGCAGAATCAAGGCATGGGAAATTTATCATCAAATCCCCACAATGGACATCCCCTTCTTTGTTTCGGACAGAGCAGCGCAATTACTTGATTC
>JBAXON010000312.1:0-3056 GCA_037133255.1 Deltaproteobacteria bacterium | reverse complement strand
TTACTGGATTTATCCCGAAGTTGCGCTTGCTTATAGCAGAGTCACTTCTTTTGTCAACAGCCAAATACATAAATGATAAATTAAGATCTTCGCATTCGTTCAATGGACTTGACAACTTTCAACTGCCTGATGGCTGAAAATATTTTATTAAGCTGAGTCAAATCATTTACATCAATAACAAAATTACAAGTGGCAATCATATCTGTAGTTTCTATCTGCGCGTAACTGATATTAATATCGAATGATGAAATGATGGAACTAACTTCCGTCAACACACCCTTTCTGTCGGTGCACACAACCCTTATATTTACAGGATACGCCTGTTTTCCCTGCATGTTCCAATTAACATCAACTATACGTTCTGCATCCATCCTTTTAATATGAGGACATTTTTGTGTATGAACCGTAATACCTCTCCCACGTGAAATGTAACCTGAAATTTCATCGCCGGGTATTGGGTTGCAGCACTTGCCAAACTTGACCATAACATCATCTATCCCTGTTAATGAAATTCCCAGAGATGGAGAAGCGGGTGCTTTTTTCCTGGCTTTCTCAGTTATCGTCTCATCTGCTTTTGGTGCTTCTTCTGCTAAAAAATAATTGAGTACTTGCCGGGATGAAATCTGCCCATAACCCACAAGAGAGATTAAATCATCCAGCGATGTTATCGAGTAATCCGTAAATATTTTTTTAAGCTCTTCGGACTTAATATAATTACCGAATTTCAAATTGTGTCGCTTAAATTCTTTTTCCAGTAAATCGCGACCCAGGGTCAAAGAACTTTTCTTTTCTTCCAGATTGATCCAATTCCGAATTTTAGAAATTGCTCTTGATGTAACGACGTATTTTAACCAGTCTTTACTGGGATGATGCCCGGCTTTTGTTGTAATTTCTATCCGATCTCCGTTATGCAGCTCATACTTCAACGGAACGATGTTTCTATTCACTTTGGCGCCGATACACTGATTACCTACATCGGTGTGAATGCTGTAGGCAAAATCTATCGGGGTTGCCCCTTTGGGAAATGCCTTGACATCGCCATTGGGCGTAAAAACGTAAACTTCTTCCGGAAATAGCGCCAATTTCAAATTGGACATGAATTCTTTCGGGTTTTTTATTTCCTGCTGGATTTCCAGCACCTCTCGAAGTTTTTTAATTTGGTTTTCTTCATTATTCTTGTAGGAGCGCCCTTCCTTGTAGCGCCAATGAGCCGCAATTCCTCTTTCCGCCCACTCATGCATTATTTTTGTTCTAATCTGTATTTCCACCCTCTCCCCGTAAGGTCCTATCACCGCTGTATGCAACGATTGATAGTTATTGGCCTTGGGCATGGCAATATAATCTTTAAACCGCCCGGGAACCGGCTTCCATAGGGCATGGACGATACTGAGCACTTCATAACAAGTTTTTTCTTTGTCGGAATCGAGGATGATTCGAAATGCAATCAAGTCATAAACTTCGTCAAAATTAATGTGCTGTTCGTGCATCTTGGTAAAAATCCCATAAAGATGCTTTGCCCTTCCTTCGACATAACCTTTGATGGAAACTTTTTCCAACTCGGAGGCAATAATATTTTTAACTTCCTCTGTATAACGATTGCGGGATTCATTTGTTTTATGCACACGCATCGCTAGTTCATTGTACGCATCGGGTGAAATATACTGGAAGGACAAGTCTTCCAGTTCCATCTTCATCCAGTTAATGCCCAGGCGATTAGCCAGCGGCGCGTATATATCCATTGTCTCTCTGGCAATATAAATTCTCCTATCCGGTGGCTGATATTGAAGCGTTCTCATATTGTGAATACGATCCGCAAGACGCACCACCAGAATCCGAATGTCGGCAGACATTGCCAGAATCATTTTGCGGAAGTTTTCCGCCTGCCTTTCTTCTTGAGATCCAAAAGAAATACGACTGAGCTTTGTTAATCCGCCCACGAGAAATGACACATCCTTGCCAAATTCCTGTTCCAGCTGTTCGGTTGTGGTTAGTGTGTCTTCAACGGTATCGTGCAATAACCCGCTGATTATTGTGGCGGCATCCATTTTAATATCCGCCAGAATTCCCGCAACTTCCATCGGATGTGTAAGATACGGCTCACCGGATAACCGAACCTGACCCTGATGCACAGTCGCCGAAAAGATATAGGCCTTCTCGATCATCTCCAATTCGGAGGCAGACAGGTAAGATTGCGTCTTATCGAGAATGTCGGTGATGCGTAACATGACGGTTCCCAACTGGTTTTATACCAATTCGATATAAAACATTAAAAGGTTGATTTACCGGCATAATACCAAGTAAGCTTTCAAAAATTCATATTTTTTGGAAGCAACTTGGTATTAATTGCCGCTACTTAGCGACGGGTTTTAGTTCCTGATCTATTAATGCTTTTACTTCTGAAACTATCTGCTGCATTTGATAAAGCTTGTTTTCCCCTGTTTTCCTGATTTTCAGTTCAATGTTTCCCGCAGCAAGGTTCTTTTGTCCAATAGTAATTCGAATGGGAATGCCGATCAAATCAGCATCTTTAAATTTAACGCCGGCTCTCTCATCGCGTTCATCCAATATTACCTCTATGCCGCAATCAAGCATCTCAGCATAAATACTTTCCGCGGCCTTCATTATATCATCTTCATTAATATTTACCGGAGTAATAATTACCTGATACGGCGCCAGAGGCATGGGCCAGATAATCCCGTTTTCATCGAAATTCTGCTCAATGCAGGCGGCAACTGTGCGGCCAATACCGATGCCGTAGCATCCCATAATCATGATCTTTTCCTGGCCGTCTTTATCCAGAAAAACGGCTTTCATTGCTTTGCTATACTTTGTACCCAGCTTAAATACGTGACCTACTTCAATACCACGCGCAAATTTAATTTCACCGCCGCAACGGGGACAAGAATCGTTTTCCTGTACAACGCGCAAATCGGTAAAGGCTTCGACACTAAAATCTCTGCCAATATTCACATTTTTCAAATGATAGTCTTCTTTATTGGCGCCGGTTACAAAATTGGTCATATTCATTATGGAATAATCGGCAATTACGCGTGTTT
>JBAXON010000311.1:0-3056 GCA_037133255.1 Deltaproteobacteria bacterium | reverse complement strand
AAGCAATATGGAACTTGTCCTTTGAATCGGATAAAAACTTTATGGCTGTTTCAGTTAGTACTTCTGCAGGTGGGATGTGAATAAAATAAGAGTTCTTATAGTGGACGATTCCGCGATTGTTCGAAAGATATTTTCGGAAGAGCTTTCCAAATATCCCGATATAGAAGTAATTGGTGTAGCTCCCGATCCCTATGTTGCCCGTGACAAAATTGTCAGCTTGAAGCCCGATGTTATCACCTTGGATATTGAAATGCCTCGTATGGATGGACTGACATTTTTAAAAAAATTAATGAAGTACTATCCTCTGCCGACAATTATTGTCAGTTCACTGACTCCTAAAGGTGGCAAATTGACTCTTGAGGCCATGGATATTGGAGCGGTAGATGTTATTGCCAAGCCCGGCAGTTCTTATAGTGTTGGTGATATGTCTGCCCAACTTGCGGAAAAAATAAGAGCAGCTTCAAGAGTGAGAATGGTTAAGCGGGAAATGACGTATCTGGCGGAGGGCGCAGAAGATGCGGAACAAATAAAGGCACTTGCCCAAACTTCCAATAAGGTTATCGCCATTGGTGCTTCCACCGGTGGAACAGAAGCTTTAAAGAAAGTTTTAATCAAGATGCCGCCTAATTCGCCGGGAATTGTCATTGTTCAGCACATGCCGGCCAATTTTACGACTGCCTTTGCCGCAAGGCTCAATGATCTTTGTCAAATATCGGTGAAAGAGGCTCAGGACAATGATTCCGTTACTCCCGGGATGGCACTTTTGGCGCCGGGTAACTTTCATATGATTTTGAGGAGGAGCGGCGCGCGTTATTATGTAGAGGTTAAAACCGGTCCGATGGTGCATCATCAGCGTCCCGCGGTTGATATACTTTTTAAGTCAACTGCCAAATATGTCGGCTCCAATGCTATCGGTGTAATTCTCACCGGTATGGGATCTGATGGAGCTGAAGGTCTTTTAGAAATGAAAAAGGCGGGAGCGAGCACAATCGCTCAAGACGAGAAGTCATGTGTTGTTTTTGGGATGCCCAAAGAAGCAATAAAATTAGGAGCGGCAGATAAGATTGTTGCTTTAGATTTAATAGCTTCAGAAATAGTCAAAATGGTGTGAAAATGGAATTTGGTGATTTAATAAGGTTAATAGATGGATTAGCGCAGGAATTTCTCTTTCAGGACAGTAAAGAAATAGATATTCCTGCAGCAGGTAAGCTTCTCAATCATTTGGAAAAAATTGTTGAAGAGGCACAGAAGAAGGAAATAAGCACAATTACAAAATGTGCCGAAAGTCTTATAAAGGTTTTGGAAAATATTATTTTTAATACTGTTAAGGATAAAGCAGAGGCGGCAGCTTTCTTTGAAAGCGGCATTCATTTAATGCAGGAAATTGTTGATAGTTTTGAAAACACCGGCAAATATACAGGAGACATTAAAATATTCTTAGGAAAAGCTGCTGCCGTTACTGGAGTCGCTGTTGCTGAAACTGTAATTTCTGAAGCTGTTTCGCCTGAAAATATCGACGCTGCAGGAGTGGGGTCACCTGATAAAGTTCTTGAGAATAAAATTTCGTCAGGAACAGAAGAGACAATCCAGATTCAAGATGAGTCATTGACAAGAGATTTCATTGCCGAGGGTCTCGAATATATAGGTGAAATTGAAGTCAATATTTTAAATTTGGAAAACGACCCGGATAATAAGGATTATATTAATGCCATTTTTCGGCCTTTTCATTCTATTAAGGGAGTGGCGAGCTTTTTGAATCTGGAGAAAATAAGAGCGCTTGCCCACAATTTAGAGAGCCTTCTGGACAAGGCGAGAAATGGCGAAATTGCTGTTACTCCGGCACTGATTGATGTTGTTCTCGATGGTGCCGATGCGCTGAAGGCATTGATCGGCCAATTGAGAGATCTTCTGGAAGGGAAAAAACTCGAGGCGGCTGATTTAGATATTCCTTCACTGGAAGCAAGAATTCATAGAATTGAACAAGGTTTTGAGGTTGAACAGGGGGCTAAAAAAATCGGCGAGATCCTTGTAGATGATGGGGTCATCTCTACAGGCAAACTGGAGCAGACTTTAAAGAGTATGGAATCATCGCCGGATAAAAAGCTCGGGCAGATACTAATTGAAGAAGGAGCAGTAAAATCAAAGCAAATATCTCAGGCTCTGCGTAAACAGGTTGACCAGGTTACAGATTTAACGACGGTTCGGGTGGATACGATAAAACTTGATGATTTAATTGACATGGTTGGAGAGTTGGTTATCACGCAAACAATGGTTCAGCGAAATTTAAAGAATCAGTTGAATGCCGATAAGGATTTGACTCGCAATATCGCTCAATTCTTCCGCATCACTTCGTCCCTTCAGCGGGTTTCCACGAGCATGAGAATGATTCCCATCAAACAAACTTTTCAGCGGATGTCGCGTTTAGTGAGGGATTTAGCGAAAAACGCGGGGAAAAATATTTCAGTGGAACTTGTCGGGGAAGACACGGAAATAGACCGCAATATGGTAGAAGAAATTTATAATCCTCTTGTGCATATGATCAGAAATTCTGTTGATCATGGATTAGAAACTCCTGAAGAAAGAGCAAATGCGGGCAAACCGGAGAAGGGAGTCATTACTTTGAAGGCCTATCACCGGGGCGGAAATATTGTTATTGAAATAGCCGATGATGGGAAAGGTCTCGAGAAAGAAAAAATATTAAGCAAGGCAATCAAGTCAGGAGCAGTTCAAAATCCGGAAACAATGACAGACTCAGAAATTTATAAACTTATTTTCCTGCCCGGTTTATCAACTGCGGAAAAGGTTACAGATGTTTCCGGACGTGGCGTCGGTATGGACGTTGTGAAACGGGCAGTAGAAAAGCTAAGGGGAAAAATTGAAATCGAAAGCAACCTTGGTCGCGGGACTTCTTTTATTACCAGATTTCCGCTGACTTTAGCGATTATTGATGGTATGATTCTCAAAGTAGGAAAAGAAAGCTATATATTGCCGACAACATCGATACGTCAGGCATTTCGTCCGGTGCGTGAAAATTACACAAATGTTGTTGGCAAAGG
>JBAXON010000310.1:0-3069 GCA_037133255.1 Deltaproteobacteria bacterium | reverse complement strand
CCCCCGATCATCCCCGGCGGCGCAACGATTATATTTGAAGTGGACCTGCTCGATGCGCAATCCAGCGGAGCAACCATTCCGAAGATGCCCGCGGCACCCAAGGCCGGCAAAAAGAAATAGTTTAAAGCTGATATCATTTTTGAGTCATGTCAGTTAAGGAGGCGGGTTTAAAGCCTGCCTCCTTGCTGACATGAATTTTTCATCGAGGATCAATCTATGGATGACGCTCGGTGGCAATAGCGATATAACTATTAATGATTGAGCCACGGAGGATTGTCCAATGAATATCCGATCAATAATTAAAAATGTATCCTGCCTTGTTTTAGTATTAATCCTATCTTTCATTTTCCTTACCACCACCGCTTTTGCGGAAACAAAAACCTTCATTAAAGAATACACCTACCAAGCCAGTGATGAAGACAGCAAAAACTCCAGCCGCACGATAGCTTTACGGGAAGTTAAAAGACTTATTTTGGAGGAGCTGGGTACCTATCTGGAAAGCACAACGGAAGTGAAAAACTTTAAGCTGACAAAAGATCAAATATTTACTCTGACAGCGGGCATTGTCCAGACAGAACTTATTGACGAAAAATGGAATACGGAAAATTTAAAATACTGGTTGAAAGCAAAAATTACGGCCAATCCGCAGGACGTAATCAAAGCCATTGATAGCCTTCGCAAAGACCGTGTAAAAGTAAAAGAATTAGAGGAATTAAGAAAAAAGTCTGAAGAACTTTTAAAAGAAAATGCGCGACTGACTAAAGAACTAAAGACAGCAAAGGGTGATGCAAAACAAAAAACAGCAAAAGCTTATAAGCAAAATATAAATAATTTAAGTGCAACTGAATGGTTTGAAAAAGGCTATAAATCAGGTATGTCGGGCAACTACACCGACGCGGCAAAAGCATTTAGTAAGGCTATAGAGCTGAATCCAAGTGATGCAGAGGCATACTATAACAGGGGTACTGCTTATGGCATGCTTGCCAATACTCAGCAAGCGATTAAAGATTTTAACAAAGCAATAGAACTGAATCCGCAGTTTCCCGTGGCATACTATAACAGAGGGAAGGCTTACTCCGAGCTTGGTAATATGCAGCAGACGATTAAGGATTACAACAAGGCAATAGAACTGAATCTGCAGGATGCATGGGCATTCTTTGGCAGAGGGGTTACTTATGCTAAGCTTGGCAATCAGCAGCAGGCGGTTAAAGATTACAACAAAGCTATAGAACTGAATCCGCAGAATGCAAGTGCATACAATAACAGAGGGGCTGCTTATGCAAAGCTTGGCAATCAGCAGCAGTCGATTAAAGATTACAACAAGGCAATAGAACTGAATCCACAGGATGCAGAGGCTTACTTTAACAGAGGGATTGCTTATGCAAAGCTTGACAATAAGCGTTTTGTTGATGATTTTAAAATTGCCGCCAGATTAGGGCTTATACCTGCTCAAGATTTTTTAAGATCACAGGGGATTGCGTGGTAAGGTAAAATACGTAACACTTGGCATGTATAAAGATTTGAACTGATAATCATTGATTATGATAAATTAGTTTTGAGGCGCATTTGATGGTAGCTGGACAAATTTCCATTTTTTATTCTAACTCAAACAGTGGATGTGATTTTTGAAATCGGGAAATAACAACCAAGTATATTATATTGTTATGTGTGAAAATAAAATGATAAGCTACCCACAAACCGGCAGCCCATGAAAAAACCATGAGAATCATCAGTATCACGACATAACCAATCATCCACTGGAAGGAGACAATATTATGTCCGCAGAATGTGTCACTGTTATAGGAATTATTGCTGCCGCCCTCTCGGGGCTTGGTGGCACTGCCTTGGGGGCTCACTTTGCTTATAAAAACGGAATTAAATTAGTGCGGGCAACTCATAAAAACGCCATTCAACTTATGCAACGGCAAGAGTTCAACAAGGCTGCCTCCAATTTTCGGGCTGTTTTCGTCGATGAAACATTCCATATCCGAAGAAACGTTGAACCCTTTTACCAGAGATTCGGCGAACGGCGTGAAGAAATTGAGATCGCCAACGAAAAAGCTAAAATCATTTTTGAAGCTTACTTGCCTGCTGATATGTTGATTGGCTTCAACGCAGCTTGGGAGCAATACAAAAAACCCGATGAAGAAAGCAAAATAACAGAGAGCCAGTTGAGCTCGGAATATTATAAAGAACTTGGAAATATTCGTTTATCTTATATAAACAGCCTCCTTGAGTATGCAAAACGTAAATGATAAAGATACACAATCAGTCAATCCAGCCGATCGCTGAGCTCCGGCTGATTTCTGCGATAGGTCTGAAAGGCATAATATGAACTCCATTAAAGACTATATCAATTCAATTTCTCCTTTATACGAGAATGGAACCTCTCACGGGTACATATATAGGGATCTTATACGAGAAGTGCATGAAGCATATCATGGCTCAAATATTTGGCGAAACGTAGTAAGGGCTGTAAAAAAACGAGACAAGGAACTCTGCAGAAAATGCGGACTAGCACCTGCTATAGGAATAACTCATCATACTTCATATGAGAATTGGGGAAAGGGTGATGTGCATGAGATAAGTGACTGCATATATTTATGCCAAAGCTGTCACAACACTGAACATTATAATAAAGATCAAGTCGACGTACCATTCTGGGCTCGCAGAAGGACAAGAGAGATAAGAAGTGAAATCATAAAGAAAATGTTTATGAATGAAATATGAAGACTAACGTATTAATACACCGGACGCTCGTGTAAAACTGTGGTAAAATATTTCACCTTGACAATTGCCACTAAAAAACAACGCAAGCTCTTACCAGTTGATAGGCCGCGTGAGGGCTACCCTAAAAGGCAGGGCACACGACGCGGCCTATAGTTCGATGAGCCAAGAGGCGAAGAAGCAATCTTATGGTGAGAGCTTTGCACAAGTACATAAAAACAATAATTTTGTCATTCCCGCGCAGGCGGGCGGAGTGCCCTTCAGAGTGAATCCAGTGATTTAAGCATGTTATGGATTCACCCTGAAGGGCCCTCCGCCCGCCTGCGTAACCTAAAGGTCATC
>JBAXON010000309.1:0-3072 GCA_037133255.1 Deltaproteobacteria bacterium | reverse complement strand
ATAATGATAACAATGTAACAGGTACATTGAATATGCTTGTTGCTGCCAGGGAATGTAAAATCCGGAGATTTGTTTACGCGACCAGCAGTTCAGTGTATGGCGATGATCCAACGCTTCCCAAGGTCGAAGATGCGATAGGCGCGCCCCTTTCTCCCTATGCGGTCACAAAATATGTTGGGGAGGTGTACGCTGAAATATTCAGCCGCTGTTATGGAACGGAAACAATCGGGCTTCGGTATTTTAATGTATTCGGCCCGCGTCAAGATCCTAATGGCGCGTATGCGGCAGTTATTCCCAAATGGATTGCGGAAATGATTAAGGGGAACAAAGTCCACATAAACGGAAACGGAAAGACGACCAGAGACTTCTGCTTTGTCGAGAATGTTGTACAAGCCAACATCCTAGCGGCTACAGCAGAAAACCCAGCGGCGAGCAATCAGGTTTACAACATTGCGGTGAATGCCCGAACAACCCTGAATCAGCTCTTTGAAATGCTCCGAACAAAGCTTGAGCCCTATTATGTTCACCTGAAGGAATTTAAACCTACCTACATAGATTTCAGCCCCGGCGATATTATGCATTCGCACGCGAACATCGAAAAAGCACGGCACTTTCTTGGCTACCAACCAACACATACCATAGAAGATGGACTGGATGTTAGCCTGACGTGGTATGTACAAAACAATGCCGGTAGCGATTGTCAAGGCCCAAGATTTGGCGAATGAAGAAGCAGAGAAACGAAGATCGAATCCAGGGACTTAAAGACAGGATAAAAGCATTTATATTCTATGCATGTAGCAAGAATTAGGAGCAGAAGGAAGACCACCACATGGTTTTTATTAATCAAATACGGATCGATTGTATTGGCGATCGTTTGGGGTATTATCATGGTGCCTCTTTATCTCAGATTCATTCCAATAGATGTTTACGGAGCATGGCTTGCCAGCGGGAATATACTTGCCTGGCTTTCGACTATGGATCCCGGGTTGACCTCCGTATTACAGCAGCGCATAGCGGTAGCTTACGGGAAGCATGATTTACAGGATGTTCGTGCAGTTTTGGGCGGCGGATTGCTTATTGGTGCTGTTGTATTGCTTCTCGCGATTATTTTTGGTTTGGCATGTGCGCATTATTTGCCATCATGGATCAATTTGTCGCCTTCCGTAGATAAATTAATGATCGTTAATGCGTTTTCTCTCGCCGTGATCGGGACTTCCTTGATGATATTTTCTTTTGCAATAACCTCCATCAATCAGGGTTTGCAGGGTAGTCTTGGGAGTGGCCTTATTTCTATCGGTATAAATGCAATTTCTTTACCTGTGACTGTAGTTCTGCTTTATAATAATTTCGGATTATTTGCTCTTGCTTACAACTTGATCTTTGCCGGTGTTTGCAGCGTTGTGTTTCAAAGCGTATATCTTATGTGGAGAGTCGGAAGTGAAAAAATAGGAATCTCATTTACGCTGGGCAGCGTTTTTGCCTTGGCGAAACTTTTATCTTTTACCTTGCTTGCGCGTGTCAGCGGAATCATCAGCAACAATGTTGATCTGATAGTTGTTTCCAGGTTTATCGGGCCGGAGGCCATTACTGTCCTGGCGTTGACACGCAAGTCGGCAGATTTCAGCAAAGAATTAGTCAATCAGCCAACCAGTGCGTTTTTGCCTGCCGTATCCCATTTGTCAGGGGCGGGCGAGACAGACAAAGCGAGGGAAGTTCTGATGCGTCTTGTCCGCATTTTGTTGTGGCTGCTTGGCATGATTGTCGGGGGGCTTATTGCATTCAATGATGATTTTGTGAAGCTCTGGGTTGGCCCGCAATTTTTTGCGGGGAATACCATAAACCTGATTATTTGCGGCACCATTTTATTCACATTGGCTTCAAGTTGCCTTGCAAACCTTTGCTACGCACTTGGCAACATTAAAGGCAGCAGCCTGGCAGGCGCGGTGCAGTCTCTTTTGTTTATTCCACTGGTAATTTATGGCACTAAATACTTCGGTTTGATTGGCACAGTGATAGCTCCGTTAATCGCAGTATTTGCAGTTTCGGCTTGGTATTTCCCACGATCTTTCTCCAGCCTGCTGAAATTATCACAGCGAGATATTAAAGGCATCATTTCCGAAGTATTCCGAACCGTGGTGGTAATGGTTCTTCTTATGCTACTGTTCTCTTGGCTGTATCCGAAAAACTGGCTTCAATTTTTCAGTTTTGCTGCATCATATTGTTTCTTATACGCAGGATTTATGCATTTTGTTTCCGGAAGCTTCAGAGATGAAATCAAAGGGGCTTTTACAGGTTTGCTAAATAAAATAAGAGGTTATGTATGAAATGAATAATGTTACGCTTGAGTTACCTAAAAAATATCACATGTCCTTATTCCCCGAAAGTATCGACTTTATTATCCCCGGTTTTGAAAGGGTTTTTCTGCCATGCAAAAATCTGACACTTGCATTGAAAATGCGCGACTGCGGGGAGTGGTACCATGAATTCGTTGATAAGTGTATCGCAGCCTGTGGCCGGCAGTTCCTTCCGATCTACCGTATGAGTGACGGTGAATTCCTTTTTTTACTGGGAGAACAGCCTCTTGATGAAAGATTGTCATTTAAACAAAAAATGAGGATTAGACTGGGCATGATTAAAGAGAAGCTGCTTCTGAAGGGAGGTCTAGGGCCGTTCACCCAGGGGCATTACCATTCCGGTGAATATTCCGCTGAGGAATGGCGTAGGGCACAAACAGAACAGCCGGCACTGATAAGAAAGATAAGCGAGAGAGGAATACTTGCGCTGCATCTTAATTATGTGCACATTCCTTTTGCCGAGAGGTATTGGGCCGAACTCGATAAATGGCTGAAGAAAAATAGAATAATGATCAATGACGGTAATTATTACCCGTTCTATTTTGTATACGCGATGCTTACCGGACCGCGTCGCGGTGAGTTGTTGAAAGACCGTCGAGTTTTGGTTGTGAACGGCGCAGAGGGTGACAAAAAGCAGAATATCATTAGTGGTTTGAAAAGGGAAGGGGTAGCGGAAGTCCTTTGGTGCCCGATCTCTTTAATGCGATCCTTGTATGAC
>JBAXON010000308.1:0-3096 GCA_037133255.1 Deltaproteobacteria bacterium | reverse complement strand
CACCCGAATACATGATTTTGTGGCAAAATTTTTCGGCAAGCAGGCTTCCTTATAGGCATTGACTCCTTTATAGATCTTGGCTGCCACACTGTAGTTAAACTGCTTGGTTGCCTCGACCAAAGTAGCCATCTCCGCGAGCTTATGCCTGGTCACCTGGAAATCTTTAATGGCCTTGCCAAAGGCAAATCTCTCACTGGCGTACTTAATGGAGAGCTCCAAGGCTAGTTGAGCAGCGGCATACGCCTGTACGGCCAGATACAGGCGCTCTTTCTGGAAATTTAGCATGATCCCGACAAATCCCTTGTTTTCTTCACCAATGAGATTTTCTACCGGCACTTCACACTCGTCAAAAGAGAGCTCCGCCGTATCCGAGGCCAGCCAGCCCATCTTTTCGAGTTTTTTGGAAACGGTAAATCCGGGCGTACCCTTTTCAATGATCAGGAGGCTGATGCCGCTGTGACCGGGGCCGCCGGTGCGGACCGCCGTTGTACAATAATCGGCTCGCGTGCCACTGGTGATAAAGGTTTTGGAACCGTTGACAATATATTTATCGCCTTTGCGGACAGCGCGCGTCAAAAGGTTGGCCACATCAGAGCCGCCGCTAGGCTCAGTTACCGCCAGAACGGCAACCTGATCGCCTGCAAAAACCGGCGGGACATATTTTTGTTTTTGTGCTTCCGTACCCAATGCTAGAATCGGTGGCACGGCAATGGCACTGCATCCCAGGCTCGATACCAGTCCCGTCGAGCCACAGCGCATAATCTCTTCTGTATAGGCCACCTGATGGAAAATATCAGCCGGCGTCCCTCCATATTCTTCAGGTGAACCAAGACCTAGCAGACCGGCATCGCCAGCCTTTTTATACAACTCTATCGGGAAGGTTCCCTCTTCTTCCCATTTTTCAACATGAGGAAGGATCTCTCTGGCAACAAATTTTCTGACGGTTTCACGAATCATCTGATGAGATTCGGTAAAATATTCTTCACTCATTTTTTCCTGTCTCTCCAAAATCTATAATATAATAATATTGCCTATCTGATCATCTGCCGGTACTTCGCAGAGCAAATATTGATCCTTATAAATACCCAGCTTTTTTTCTTCGCGAAAAGCCTTTTCTTCGGCAGACGATGTTCCGCCTAAGATATAACAAGCGGGAACGTGAGCCATAGCACTTGGGTCAATAGCAATAATCGCCGTGTCATCCCACGCGGCATCAGGGTTATCGCCCCTTTCAAAAAAACAATCGGGGATTTCATCGACACTTAATGACTGAAATAGTTTTAACACATACTCTTCTCTCTTCATGCCTTCGGGAACGGAAACATTGCCCAAGCCATCTGTCGCGAGCAGTAATTTGGTTTCACCACTTATACGCAGCTCCTCAATTTGAAAAAAATGCTGAGAGCGGCCTACCATCCAGAAATTATCTTTTGTTAATTGCTGAGTATTGCCAGATTGCAAATCACAGGCAAGAAGGACACTGTCACCGGTATGGAACATCAACCCGACAAGACCTTTTTCTGTTTTCAAGAGAAGGATACCGGTAAAAGTACAGCCATCGCGGAAAGATAATGATTTTATCAGCAACTCTGCTTTTGTTTTGATTTGCTTTTGCAGAGAAATTACTTCTTCATCATTGTAAACATAATCAGCGCAAAGAGCGTCAATCCCGGATAGCATTTTGAAGAACATCTTCATGAAATCGCGCGATGCTATAGAATTTCTGTCGGAGGCGTCGGCCACAGCAAAAAAGCCTTTCGCTAAATCCACAAGAAGACAATCTCCCACACCCGGGCAATTCTCCGCCCCACTGGATTTGCCCTGCAAGGTTGCTCCAAGAAATCCCGGAATGCGAATTGATCGCCTGTTTTTATTTAGCAGCATGGGTTCGCTTTCAGCAGAAATGCTATTTCTTCTGGCTTCGCCCCACCAATGCTCTTGTGGTGTACAAGACAACATCTTCGCCTCTTTGGTTTTTTATATTGTTTTGCGACACAATAACTCCACGCTTATCGTCTTTTTCCTGCAACTCGATAATTTCTGTCTCGCACCTTATAGTATCGCCGATTTTTACCGCTCCGGTAAAACGCACTTTATCCATCCCGTAAAAAGCGATAAAGGATTTAGGCAAAGCTACATAAGCCCCCAACCGGAAAATAAGGGCGCTGCCGACACACAGCGTCAACATGCCGTGGGCAATACGCTCGCCAAATGGCGTCTTTGCGGCATAATCAACATTTGTATGCAGCGGGTGCCAATCGCCGGTAAAAGCCGCAAACATGACAATATCTGTCTCCGTGATTGTCCTGCCCGGTGATATAAATTTTTCTCCTACCTTGTAGTCCTCAAAAGATTCCTTTTCCATATTATCCCCCGCTTATAGACTTTCTTCATTAATGCTAATGGCTGATGTGTCTTCCATCTTGATTATTCTCGCCCGGCCAAATACCTGTGTTACAAAATTACGAACATAGTAACGGACTGTATCGAGCTTCCCCTTGTAAAAAATAACATCCGCCTCAGAACAACCGCCCTGCTCAAGCTTCTTTTGTGCAATCAAGCCCTGCTCCAACAGCAGATGGCCGACTGCCACTTCCGCCATGCAATCCAAAAATCGCGTCGATGTAAGAGGAATCAAGCCCTGCTTCCCATCCTTATAATAACTGGCATAAACAGCAGCGATATCCACTACAGCTTCCAAAGCCTCCTTTAAGAGAGCCATCTCCGGGGAAAAAGCCGTATTGCTTCCATTTAACCGGATGAACTGCAAAATCTCTTCTGTCCAATCCCGAAAAACTTTACCGCCTTCCATCGTCAGTTTCCGGCCGATCAAATCCACCGACTGAACATAGTTAGTCCCGTCCCAAATCGATAAAATCTTGCAGTCGCGAGTGTACTGCTCTGCCGGATACTCTTTAGTGAAACCATATCCGCCTAAAATTTGAATGCCGTCGCGACCCATTTCAAAAATGCGGTCGGAACAGTAGGCCTTAACCAGCGGAGTCAGAAGCTCCATTCGGGATTGAGCCTTCTTGCGTTCCTCTTCAGATGATGATGCCTTAGCGATATCCTCCATAAAATAGGCCTGATAAACCA
>JBAXON010000307.1:0-3107 GCA_037133255.1 Deltaproteobacteria bacterium | reverse complement strand
TAAACCCTGTACAACTGCACTAACTCAATCTGTCTAGCCCCATGGGTGCAGTCCATATCACCCCTATTTAGTCTTAGCGTTGCAGCACTTCGGGCCCTTAACTTTGAAACAAATACCGAATATGCGGGACTGCTGACCGGTATGAAAAATGCGTCAAATAATTTGCAACAATTCTTTGTAGATCGTGGTTACCTTGATAAATCTGGTTCATTCTCGTCAATAAAAGATATTTCTCTGCCAGCATTTCTTGAAAAGACATCTCTAAAGGATGCTATTGACCTTGGAATCATAAACGCTAAAGAGTTCATTGATCGCATCGGGATTAACAACTGGAGCAGGGAAAAACTAACCGGCGCTCCAAATTTGAATATTCTCAGCGGGCCAGTTCCGCCGCTCTGGTCCATCGAAAAATGGCCGTCCATTGAAGCAACGTGGGATGCTATGCCCAATCCGTTTTGGGTTGCACCTTACAAAATTGCCGTGCCACTAGAGAAGTTGGCAGATTGTGAGCAGGAATTTTTGAAGTGGTGCGACAATCGTGGAGTCCTGTTGACCGCTAAGCGAGTAGATTATGTTATAGGCCAAACCTACGTACAAGGCGTTGGCGCATCATTACCGATAATTGGTAGCCTTGGCAATATCCTATGTAAAAATGCGCTTGATGTTGGCATTACCAAGGAAGACTGGGTTCGTGCGAGTCTGGACACTGTTCTAATCGTATCGTTGGTGGCAGCTCCGTATTTACTCCCTCTTGGAAGTGTTGGTTCAGGAATAGCAGCCTTTACTGCACAAACAGCAGTTCGGGGAGCGGCAATTGGAGGAGTTCACGGGAGTTTATTAAATGGAGTCACTACTTATGTTAATTCGAATGATATAAGTGAGGCTTTTACTGCCGCCGGGAAGGGAGCTGTCAATGGCGCGGCGGTAGGGGCAATTGGTGGCGCTGCAACCGGAAGCGTGCTTTATCGTGCAGGAGCCTCCCTAAAAGGCAGTCTATATGCAGGAGCTGCTGGCGGTGGAGCAATGGGAGGAACGCAGGGAGCTATAGATGGTTTCAGCGAAACAGGGACGATTTCGGGTGCTGTGGTAGAAGCAGGAGAAGGCATTTTTAAAGGTGGCTTTTTGGGCGGTATCCTCGGTGTTTCGGCGCACGGTCTTGGCCGCCTGACATCAAAGATTGTTCCCATAAAGCCGGACGTTGAGGGATTACCACCTGTGCCAGATGAGCTGCTTGTGCGAACCGCCCGCCCGGCAGCTGCTGATATCAAGTACGGCGATCAGCCGACACAACCGGGTCTTATAAGACACCATGTCAAGCCCCTTTCTCTTGGTGGGACAGATCAACCTTCTAATATTGCCATGGTTCCAAAATCGGCTCATGCGGCATCACATCCATCAAGTGAAATTTTAAAAGCACCTATTGGCACTATTTTTTACAAAGCTTAAACTCTCTGGAAAGGAAACTAACTTATGAGTAAGTCAAAAGGTCAATCTAACATAGGATGGGCACAATTGGTTAAGAATCCTTCTGGTCTTTGTCATGGTGCACACGAAAAGACTTTGCGCGAAATCGAAAACAAACTCGGTATCAAGTTACCACAATCATTTCTCTGTTTTCTGGCTTGGCGGGATGGTGGTTTTCTAACCGATAAGAGATTTATTATCTATTCTGCGGGCAAAGGAGTGCATCCGGAAGAAACTTTACTAGCATCAAATCAAAACCGTCCGCTCACATATCCACTGTTTAATATCGCACGCGACGCGACCTACGAATTCGGTTTTAAAAAAGATGAATTGAATACGGAAAACCCCACAGTGTATGCCTATATTCGGGATTATGATGAGCTGGACAAAATTGCCGAGACCTTTGAGGAATTTTTAAGCTGGATGGAGCGTAAAAAAAAGACGTAATAACGATAGGGAGAAAGCCTATGTTAGAAAGTGTTGGTGCCACGATGGCGGTAAAAGAAGGTGTTCAGAAAATCGTAGAAGCCACGAAGATAGCGGACGAAGGAGAAATGTTATATTCGCCCTTTTTGAGCAAGTCGACAGGCGTGGAAAAGATCCCGTTCTGGGATCGCCCACCTTATGTGGACCAGAGCACTTTATCGGATCATTTTATAGTTGCGCAGATCCCACGGGAATCTATTATTGCTGAGTCGGGAACATATGGCCATATGGCCGGAAACGTACAAGAGTTTTTTAAGGGACTTGGTGCAACCGATGTGAAAATTGAACCGACAGGGCAAACCAGGGTAACGAAAGTGGACTTGCTAGCAGTCGATCGTGAGGGCAACCCAATCATCGGTGAGATAGTTAGTAATGCAGAAGCATCGACAAGCATAGGTTCATGGTGGAGCAGCTGGAAAGGAAAACTCGAAAATGTTTATTCCGATGCAGCGGAGTCTTTGAGTTCCAGTGCTCGTGGGTGGTGCGCAAAAATTGACGGTCAATTGAGAACATACTGCGAAAACCTGAAACTGCGCGACGGATATGTCGTAGTTGAGAAATATAACGCATACGCTGGGCAAATCAAGGAGTCGCTGGAATATCTCAAGCACGAAGGTAGAATCCAGGACTACGAAGTTTTGGGTTTAGATACGGCTGGGAATGGATATATTGAGATCAGATTTAGCTGACATTTGATGCTATCGGCTACCATAACCACCGGCCAGTTTTTATCGTTGCAAAATATTTACTGGGAAATTACTTGTTTCCATGTGAAATTATTTCTTATCTATCTGATTAATTATCTTTACACCCAGAATAGGGACTCGTATCATTGCATGTTCGGTCGGAGGTTCAAACAATGAAAACAAGCCTCACGATGACAATCATATGTATTCTCCTCACAGCCAACTCCTGGGCTGTGGTCGTTACTGGATCAGGCACAACCAAAGACGAAGCCATCAACAATGGTCTTCGAGATGCAGTCGAAATGTACACCGGTGCCTTGGTCTATGCTGTAACTGATGTTGAAAATTATCAACTCCAGAAGGATCAGATTGTAGCGGCTTCGCTTGGCTACGTTAAAAATTATCGCATCATCAAGACGTCAAAGATGGATGACCTGATCCTGATCACTCTGGATATTACCCTATCGGAAG
>JBAXON010000306.1:0-3113 GCA_037133255.1 Deltaproteobacteria bacterium | reverse complement strand
TATAATAGCGGACATTATGAATGGTATTTAGTACCATAGACAGTATCTCACCTGCAACATATAGATGACGTAAATATGCCCGGGAGTAATTTCTACATGTGTAGCAATCACATGTTTCGTCAAGCGGATCATTACATTCCCGCCAGCGGGAATTTTTTATAACAATCTTTTCTGAATTTGTAAACAATAATCCGTGACGGGCGCACCGGGTAGGTATGACGCAGTCAAACATGTCTATTCCGCAGGATACGCCAAAAACTATGTCCTGGGGTGTGCCAACGCCCATCAGGTAGCGCGGTTTATCCGCTGGTAATAATGGAGTAATCAAGCTGGTAATCTCATACATAATTTCTTTAGGTTCGCCTACACTTACCCCGCCTACCGCATAACCATCAAAATCAAGAGCAGTGATTTGCTCCATCGCTTGTTTACGTAAATCCAGATAAGTTCCACCTTGAATAATGCCAAAAAGTGCCTGATTACCGCTTGTTTTAGCATTTTTGCACAACTGGGCCCATTTTACTGTCAAGGCTAGTGATTCTCGGGTCTGTGTTAATGTGGCAGGGTAGGGCGTACACTCGTCGAAACACATCATGATATCAGAACCCAGCGCTTCCTGGATTTCAATTGCTTTCTGCGGGCTAAGAAAGTGTTTGGATCCATCAATGTGAGAACGAAACATAACGCCATCGGGTGTGATTTTGCGCAGGGCGCCTAAAGAGAACACCTGAAAACCGCCGCTGTCGGTCAGAATTGGATAAGGCCAATTCATAAATTTGTGCAGACCGCCCAGTTTTTGAATAGTTTCATGGCCGGGACGCAAATATAGATGATAAGTGTTCCCTAAAATAATTTCAGCGCCGCAATTCTTAATCTCTTCAGGCAACATTGATTTGACTGTGCCTTGTGTACCCACCGGCATAAACACGGGTGTCTGTACTGTGCCGTGGGGAGTAATCATTTCCCCCAACCGTGCGGAAGTTTTAGAGTCTTGTTTTATCAAGTCAAATTGAAATGGCATCTGTTTGTATCCTATTCCCGCTATGCGGGATAAGTGCGTTAACGTATTTGCTTTCAACTAGAAAGCAAATACTAACTTACTAAATTACGAGCATGCAGTCGCCGTAACTATAAAAAAGATAACGGTTTTCAACGGCATGCAGATAAGCTTTCTTCATCAAGTCTGTACCGGCAAAAGCGCAAACAAGTAAAAATAATGATGATTGCGGTAAGTGAAAATTGGTTAAAAGCCCGCCTACCCTTTTAAATTTATAACCGGGGTAAATAAAAAAATTTGTATAGCCGGACTTCTCCCGGATATATCCATCATTATCAGCAACACTCTCTAATGTACGAGTAGAGGTTGTTCCCACCGCGATTATGCGCCTGGCATTATTAATGACCTGACTGCTTTCTGCGCTTATTTCATAATACTCGGAGTCCATAACATGTTTTTCCACTTCATTTACAACGATTGGCAGAAAAGTTCCATAACCAACGTGCAAAGTTATCGGGGCGATTTGGATACCCTTGGCTTGCAACGCTTGCATTACATCAGGCGAAAAATGCAGTCCGGCAGTCGGGGCGGCGATAGAGCCGGGATTTTTCGCGTAAATAGTCTGGTAGCGTTCCCGATCAGCAACATCCGGCGGGGCGGTTTTCTTACGCTTAATGTAAGGGGGCAGAGGGGTACGGCCAAAGTGGTTCAAATAAGCATCAAAGCCATCCGGAGCAAAAAATTTCAACAACCATTTTTTGTCAGATAGGCGTGCTAAAACCTTTGCTTCGCAGTTATTGCCCAGAGCGATAACATCGTTTTCACGCAGTCGCTTAGCAGACCTTAGCAGCACTTCCCATGTTTGTGAATCTTTTTCGGTTTCTTTCTTAGTTAATAGCAATATTTCCAGAATGCCTCCGGTCGGCTTTTTGACAAAGAGCCTCGCGGGAATAACACGCGAATCGTTGATGACCAGGACATCACCTTGTTGTAAAAAATCCGGCAGTTGATAAAAAGAAAAATCTGCCATTTTCTCTTCTTTTTTATCCAGAAAAAGCAGGCGCGAGCGATCCCGTTTTTGGCAAGGGTGCTGGGCAATAAGTTCATCTGGTAAAAAATATGAAAAGTTTTTTAAATCCATATATCTCTTCGCTCATAGTGAAATGGTATTAGCTTCGCCCAAAATATAACAGGATCAATCCGGCAATCATTACGGATATGCCTATAAATCGTAAGGTGGAATCCGGCATAGTTGTCATCTTGAGAAGGTAAGTTTTTAATCTTTCCGGAAAAATAAAGTAGGGGAGGCCTTCAATAATAAAAACCATGCCCAATACACAAAGAAAGTATTTCATCTTATGTCCTTTGATTTTGCTTCATTCCAGAGCGCGTCCATCTGGGTCAGGGTTGCTTTCTTAAGAGTTATGCCGCTTGCGGAAAGTTGCTCAGTTATGTAGGCAAAGCGGTGTAAGAACTTTCCTGTTGTTTTCGATAAGGCAGTTTCAGCATCAACAGAAAGAAATCGGCTTAAGTTAACCAGTGTAAAAAAGATATCACCTAATTCTTCTTCAATCTTTTCGTTGCTGCCGCTTTTTACGGCGTCATCAAATTCCTGTAATTCTTCTTTGAGCTTTCCTAGAACGTCCGCAGTCTTTGGCCAATCGAAGCCATAAGCGGAAGCTACAGAGGTAATTTTTTGAGCTCGTTTTAAGGCCGGAAGGGTGCGGGGAACACTGGCAAATAAACTATCTTCAGTTTTCTTTTTATGGCCGCGTTCTTTTTTCTTGATCTCCTGCCAATTATCCTTGACTTCCTCCACGGAATTTACGGTGACATCACCAAAGACATGGGGATGCCGCCTAATCATTTTTTCTTTAATGCCGGCCATGACATCGGCCAGAGAAAAATAATTTAGCTCAGCTTCCATTTCGGCAAGAAACAGGATTTGAAAAAGCAGATCGCCCAGTTCTTCTTTTAGTTCCTGCGGGTCTTTTGCTTCCAGCGCGTCGGCGACTTCATAAGCTTCATCCAAAACATACTTGCCGATGTATTGTGCTTTTTGTTTTCTGTCCCACGGGCAACCCTCAGGCGAACGCAGTTTTTTTATCAGCGCGAT
>JBAXON010000305.1:0-3155 GCA_037133255.1 Deltaproteobacteria bacterium | reverse complement strand
CCAGTCTGCCTGCTCTGCAGCGCGTCCAAATCGTCTGATTAGTCCGGTTGCTGACGGGATTGATTTTTGTCTATTTATTTCAAGATGAAACGCGGATAAATCTGTCATTGTTTGCATTTTGTTTGCTCCCATTTATTTTCATTTAAATTAGACAAACTCACGAATGATATTTTCTCACGGCGGCTGTAATGACACCGCCAATCTTCAACTCTTCTTTCGGCCGAATAACAGGATAAGCTGAATTAGCCGCTTCCAGAACAACATCTTTTCCTTCTCTGCGGAAATATTTCATCGTCCACTGTCCATCTACTTCAGCCAGAACAATATCACCGATATTCGGAGATCTTTCTCCATCCACAATAACAAGATCACCTTCCATGATGCCGGCATCAATCATCGAATCTCCCGTGACCTTCAGCAGAAAAGAAGAATCCGGCTTTGTGACAAGGTATTCATCCATGGATATAACTTCCCGAGGTTCTTCTTCCGCAGGAGTTGGAAAGCCGGCAGCTACATTGCCAACCAGCGGAATGCCAAAGGACAAGCGCATGGGTTTGAGAAATCCATTTGAGTCTTTTTCCAGGGTACCTTTTTCCAGGAGTTTTTCTATCCAGTAGTGTACTACACTTTTGGAGCGTACTCCGAAAAGATCGAGCATCTCCGCGTATGTTGGCATTCTCCTCTGTTCGCGATAAAAAGAAATGATGTCACGCTCAATGGAATTAATGTCTCTTGTTTTCTTCATGGCTACTTTATATAGAACGAACGTTCTATTGTCAAGAGATTTTTTAAAATATTTTTATTGGCATGTTTATACCAAGCAAGCCTTTAAAAATTCATATTTTTTAAAGCAACTTGGTATTATTCAGTGTGGCAATCTTTTTCCCTTTCGGCAGCTTCTTGATTCTCAATTCCAGACGCATTGCATCTGCTCTATTCATTGGATTGCTTACGGCGGATAACACTACCGGCCGTCTTGAGCGAGTATATTTAGCTGCCAGCCCCCGGCTGTGGGCAATCAACCGTTTCTCCATATTATTGGTAATGCCTGTGTAAAGGGTATCATCCTTACAACGCAAAACATAAACTACCCATTCCTTATTTATCAGCGTCTCTTTGGTCTTCACATTTATAACCATCTACTATATTTCATCTCATTACTATTTATGTTGAAGTCGCTGGACCGTAGTGAGCGAAACGCGACATGAATACGACAAACAGGACATGATCACGAGGACAGTATGGCAACAACGGTAACGAATAGCAAAAGGCAGTGGGGAATAGTTGTTACGTATAGCTTCCTCCTACACACATCGTCAACCTCGGCAAATATGCTTGATTTCAATTCGTTATAAACACAATTCACGCCATATTTTATGGCAATATTTCCTTGCCTTGCAATCGTGACTGCCCATACTCACATCCAGTGAAAGCAAGTTCTTATCAAAAAATATATACCAAACATAATAAGAAATGTACCGGCAATAAGTGAGATATAACCGGTGATTTTCTCATTGATGATCTTTTTGCCCCAGTGCAACGCGCACGCCATGGAGAATACCCACAAAAAACAGCCCAGCATAATAGAAAGGCATGACAGAAAAGCGGATATGTTTGTCGGCATATCCGGTTGCGCTGCCAGCAGCGCGCCGAAAACTCCTGTCCACCAGACAATAGTCATAGGACTGGAAATGGCCAGAACGTATCCAGTCACATAAGAATTTTTAAAGAGCTTTTTAGGTTGTTTTGCCGAAGTTTCTGCCTTTTTGAAAAATCCCTTTGCGCTTACCAAACCAAGATAAATTAAAATAAGACTTCCCGCGATACCTAAAAATATTTTCAGAAAAGAAATTTTCAGAAAAGAAGTAAGCCCGAAAAAGATAAGAATCAAATAAGTAATGTCAGCGCACATTGCCCCCGCACCGGTAAGAAAGGCCTGTTTGAAGCCGGAATTCAAACCCCGCTTAATCATTTCCAGATTAACCGGCCCGATCGGTGCCGCAAGAGTTAACCCCAATAGGATGTTTTGAATTATGGAATACTTCATTAATCTAGAATTATCATAAACATATTATCATTGCCAGTATCTTCGCTAATGCCTGAATAAATTATTTCTTTAATCAAAAGAATAATCACTACATACAGCTTCCTAATACACAAACAGTCAATCGCTACAAATATGCAGGACTTCGAAATAAATGATGTTGTTTCCCTCAACGAATATGATATGAATAAATTGATTTCATGAGGTAAACCTTGGCGAAAAGAACAAGATACTTTAAATCGTAATAAACGTAATTCACACACGACGACAATCATCTGTGTCGAGTACTACATTTTGTGGAAAAATAGGACATTTCTAAATTGGCTGGACATGTGGAAAGATTTACTTGACATACAAGAGTGGCTTCCCTATACTCTCTTCCATTGAAAGCAAGGGCTTATCAAAAATTAACAAAACATTGCACTTGTTAGAAACAATATAAAACAGTATAATCAATATCTGGGGGTAAAAAATGAAATTAATTATTGTATTAGTGGTTTCTTTATTCAGTCTAACATCTGTGGCTGCTGACACTAGATGTATTAAAAGTGGCGATCGACTAACGAAAGCAAGCAATGAAGTATTCACAGCACTAAAAATGCCAAAGTCAAAAGGATTCGATGGCAAGTCTTACTGTGAAAAGGTTGCATCCTTGCAACATGTTACCAAAAACACCAACTGCTGCTCTGGTTACGAGATTCAAACACCAGACAAGCGTAAGTCTTGCAAACAATTTGAAATGGGAGCCGCTCTTCCAAAATACGCTGCGGATGTAAAGGCTTTTGGCGGATCATCAAAAATTTATGAACATCCTGAATATTTTGAATTTGTAATATGGCAGCTTTTCTTAACATCAAAACAATGTAAGTAAACGGGTATTGGGGACATACTTAAGTTTCTAAGTTACTGCCCAATGTGTTGGTAATTACTGCGATAATCTACAGCGGTTGGAGATATTCTTCAACCGCTGTTTAGTTTTGTGTGCTGCGGATTGTAGTTTATGCATCCGTAATTTCCTGCCCAGAACATGTGGTATCTTTGAAGATTTGTAGACGCTAGTGCGCCACGAAGGCGCATGAAAGATGAGGGTAGGCCCCTCGGAGCCGGTTTG
>JBAXON010000304.1:0-3210 GCA_037133255.1 Deltaproteobacteria bacterium | reverse complement strand
AGTTGCTTTCAAAAAATAAACTATGAATTTTTGAAAGCTTACTTGGTATTATACCCGGTAAATCAGCCTCTTAATGTTTGATAGCAACTTGGCATAAAAGCTTGGCTAATAATGCTTCTGCAAATAACCTTCCAGGCGGTTTAAGCCCTCTTCAATGTTGGCCAGAGAATTGGCATACGAAAAACGCAAAAACCCTTCACCGCTGCTGCCAAAATCAATACCGGGAGTTACCCCTACCTTTACTTCTTCGATAATCCGGAAGGCTTCTTTGTAGGAATCAGTGCAGAATCGCCGCGCATCAGCAAATACGTAAAACGCGCCGGTCGGCTCGACATGAATGGTGAAACCCATTGCGGTAAGGCGCGCCAGCATATAGCGGCGGCGTTCGTCATAGGTTGCTCTCATCGCGGCGACATCATCTGCCGCATGAGTCAAAGCCGCGATCCCCGCCCACTGAATAAACCCATTGGCGGAAATCATGAAATTCTGATGAATGCGCTGCATCACGGAGGTGAATTTTTTGGGGAAGATGCAATATCCCAAACGCCATCCCGTCATGGCATACAATTTGGAAAAACCATTGATGACAAAAGCCTTATCTGTAAATTCCAGAATGGAATGTGCCTTCCCCTCATAGACCAGGCCGGAATAGATTTCATCAGAGATGATGTATTGCCCTTCAAACTGCGCTATATGTTGCAATTGCTCAGGCCTCATGACAATGCCGGTGGGATTGGAAGGCGAGTTGATGATGATTCCTTTTGTTCTGTTCGACAGGCTCTTTTCAATATCCTTCGGTCGATATTGAAACCCATCCTCCGGGAAAGTTTTAATCTCTTTAATTTTACCTCCGGCGGCAGAAATAAAATTCTGATAACAGGGGTAGCGTGGATTGGAAATGATCACCTCATCGCCATGATCCAAAAGCGCGAGCATCAAAAATAATAATGCCGGTGAGGTACCAGTGCTGACTAATATTTGATCCGGAGTAATCGATACGTCATATTCATTAAAATAAAACTGGCAAATGGCTTCGCGCAGCTCTAGCAACCCAAGTGAGTGGGTATAGCTGGTTTTATTATTTTGCAGCGCGGCTATCGCCGCTTCAGTAATCACGTGGGGAGTGGGGAAATCCGGTTCACCTACCTCCATATGGATAACGTGATTACCTGCGCGTTCCAACTCCTGTGCTTTGGCCATCACGTCCATAACAATGAAAGATGTGAACTCTGACGCTCTCTTTGATATCATTGAGACTCCGGTGGTTAATCGTGATGATGATGTTTGTGTCCGCTTTCCGCAATACCGCAAAGTAGTTGGCCGTTGTTACAAGTGATAGATTCAAACTGCAAAGTCGGGTGATCGATCTTAAATTTTTCAGAGAGAATTAATCGCACCTCTTGTGCCAACTCATCAACCTTGCCCAGCATTTGATCGGGTACAGTAATATGAACAGCCAGAGCAATACTTTCCGCTGCGGGATTCCAGACGTGCAAGTCATGAATTTCTTTTATGCCGTCAATGGCTTCCAGCTCCTTTTGAATCTCCTGCAAATCTATACCTTGTGGTGTGGCGTTCATCAAAACAAGAATGCTGTCTTTTAATAGTCCCCAGCCGCTGTATAAGATCATGGCTACGATTATCCACGAGAAGAGCGGATCAAGCCAGTACCAGGGCTTGAAAAGCCACACAATTCCCAGCGCCACAACGCCCAAAGATGTAAAAGCATCGGTCAGCATGTGCAGGAAAGCGCTCTTCATGTTTAAATTTTCTTTGGAGCCGGCATGCAGCATCAGGGCGGAAATTATATTGCCGACAAAACCAAACAGTGCAATCCAGATAACAAATTGTCCCGCTATAGGCTGAGGCTCTTGAAACCTGTGCCACGCCTCGACAGCGATATAGAAACCGGCGCCATACAAAAGGGCAACACTGATTAAGGTGGCAAATATTTCAACTCGTTTGAAACCGAATGTATGCTTGACTGTCGGGCCGCGTTTGCCGATAATCAGCGCGGCATAGTTGATGACCAGAGAAATGAAGTCGCTTAAATTGTGGAGGGCATCGCTGATGAGCGCCATACTTCCAGCTATAATACCGCCGTAAATCTGAACAACAGGTATGATCAGGTTCATGACCATGGAAACAACTAAGCGCTTGCCCCAAGATGTTTCAGTATTATGATGATTTGAATGCTGATGTGTTGGCAATGTTCCTCCTGACTATTTTAGTAACATTAGCACATCTCGGCATCTTTGGAAATCTTGTTTTTTTGAATTAAATTCTTATTGACAAAATGCTCTCAAAAAATTAAAATAGATTCCAATCCGCTACCAGACAAGCTCGGCAGCGGATTTTTTGTGAGATTCCAATTCCAGAAGTAAATAAACCCGTAGGCAAAGATTACGGCGGAACAATCCCGCATAAGCGGCGATTTTAAAAGAGAGGACATAATGACAAGAAATCAAATTTTGATTTACGATACAACTCTGAGGGACGGCACACAAGGCGAACAGATAAATTTTTCCGCGGAGGAAAAACTGCGCATCGCTAAGCGCCTTGATGAAGCCCACTTCCATTACATTGAAGGTGGCTGGCCCGGTTCCAACCCTAAAGACATGCGCTTTTTTGAAATGGCCAAGGTTGTTGCGTTTAAGAATTCAAAATTAACGGCATTTGGCAGCACGCGCAAGCCGCATATTCGCGCCGAATCCTGCCCCAATCTCAAGGCGCTGGTAAAAGCCGGCACTCCCGCTGTGACAATAGTGGGAAAAGCATGGGATCTTCATGTGACCGAAATTTTCAAAATTGATCTGGAAGAAAATCTGGCCATGATTCGAGACTCGATTGAATATCTGAAATCTCTGGGCAAAGAAGTGCTCTTTGATGCCGAGCATTTCTTTGATGGTTATAAAAACAACCCCCGTTACGCGACCAAAGTCTTGAAAACTGCTCTGTCTGCCGGAGCGGACATGATTGTGTTTTGTGATACAAATGGGGGTGCTATGCCCCATGAAATCAGCTCTATATTGAAGAAAATTGCAGATTCGGTTCCGCCGAATGTCAGCGGTATTCATGTCCATAATGATTGCGGCCTTGCTGTTGCCAATTCACTTGCTGCCGTGCAGGAAGGAGTCAAAATGGTACAGGGCACAATTAACGGGTATGGGGAAAGATGCGGCAATGCAGATTTAATTCCGATCATTGCCA
>JBAXON010000303.1:0-3230 GCA_037133255.1 Deltaproteobacteria bacterium | reverse complement strand
AGGACATGATTATCTAGATGAAGAACTACTTTTTGCGGGAAAAATATTATCCATGTTAGGGAACGATTATTTGATAAGAAGGGCAATACTGTTCTGCGATAGCAGAAGTTCAAGTATTAATATCGTTGTGCGTAAAATATTGCAGAAATGGCCGCAATGTAAGGTGCTGTTATTGGTCAGGCAGCACAAGGGTGGTTCTCCGCCACCGCTGCCCCATCACTGTCAAGTACTATACCTCAATAAACCATTATCCATTCTAGCGGGATTGAACTTAATACGCCGTTTTCGCAGGATGCGGTTTGACTTGATTGTGATAAACAAGCATCAACTGACTCTGAAAATTTTACTCGAAATGTTGCTGATGTGGCCGCGGGGATTTATATTTTTTCGTGGCGAGATGGAATACATTTCGATGCAAAAAATGACAAGGTTGGAATTGCTTGTGTGGCTATTATGGAAACGTCAAAAAATAACATCTTTCCTGATTGCGATTATGCCGCTGCTGATAATGTTGTGTCAGATACCCCTTTTATTGTTGTGTCGTCAGCGGTGGCAGGGGAAAAAAGAGATTTTGGCGACGATCTTTAAGAACATAATTCGTGGGCCGTTGGCAGATTCACCATGGCTGTTTATGTGGCTCCAGGTGGCTATGGTGCTTACTTTTATTTATGATGGTAGGGAAAAAAGTAAGCAATGGCCACAGCGTATTCTTGTTATACGTATCGACCATATAGGCGATAATGTTAACACGATCCCTCTGGTGCGTGCGCTGCGCTCAGATTGTCCGGACGCCCGAATATCTGTGCTCTGCGACAGTAGTGCGTTTATTTGGGAAAATTGTCCCTATATAGATGAAGTGCTCATGTACAAGACGAATAATCAAAGGATAAACCGTGGCAAAAAACGTTTACGCTGGTTATTTCGGCCGTTTACGTTTTATCCTCAATTACGGCATCGTCGCTTTGATCTGGTTGTCGATCCGGTAGGACGTACCGAAACACATATTCTGTCTTATTTGTGTATTTCCGCCAGGCGAATATCCAATAACTGCTACCCTTATACTTTGTATGATATTGAAGTACCTTTTCGATACTATGATGCGGACACGCATGAGACCGTTCGCGCTCTTACTCTGTGGCGGAGCGAATTCAAGATAACAGATGAGGATACAAGGCTTGAATCATGGCTTTCGCCTGATGATCTTCATGATGCAGATATGATGCTTTCATCTATGGGTATAGCGGCTGGGGAACGCATGTTTGGCATTCATCCCGGTGCGATGTCGGTGCTGCGGCTTTGGCCGATAGAAAGGTATGCGCAAATATCGCAATTACTGCAGCAGAATTACGCTCTACGTGTTGTGTATTTTGAACCACCGGGTATGGAAGATGCGACAGCAGCGTTTGTTCAGGAGGTTCAATCGTTGGGTTCATCGGCGGTGGTGCTTCGCGCGAAAAGCCTTAATAACCTGATGGCGATGATATCGCGCTTAGAATTATTTTTGTGCGTCGATTCCGGACCACTTCATCTGGCAGCTGTGGTAAATACGCCCACAGTTGCAATTTTTGGGCCTGGCGAATATTGGCGATGGCAGCCGCTACATAAACGTAGTGCTGTTGTTCGCAAACCATTAGATTGTTCGCCTTGCTCACAGGACCAGTGCGTAGCGCCGTCGTGTATGCTTAATGTAATGGTTGTCGATGTGCTGGTAGCTTGTGAGAAGGTACTGTCACAAAAACAGAACACAAATAAATGATGATAAAGCAAAAAGAGGAACTAATGCAATCGTGCATAAAACCTTATAAACAATCGATATAAGACGATCAGGTCAAAGGGTTGACATTATTGAGATATATGAAAGTTGTAGGTGAAGCAGTTGTATATGTTGTAGTTGGACTATTGCTTGGGAGTGTATTTTTCCGGCAAATAATTCTATCGCATTTCGACTTCTTATTGGGCGACGTAGGTGACGCCCGTCTAAATGGTGTGATCTTGGAACATTGGTGGCAGCTTTTACAGGGAGCCGCCCATTGGCTTTCGCCACCATTCTTTTTTCCGGTTCGAGGAGTACTAGGGTATAGTGATGCCGGATTTCTGAATGCGCTTCCCTACGTTGTCTTGCGTTTTCTAGGGATAGAACCTTTCACAGCGTACCAAATCGTACTATTTGCACTGGTGGCGGTGGGATGGATTGGAATGATCTTGTTCTTACGCAGTTGCCTGAAATTGAGTATACTCCCCACTATCGTCGGAGCTGCTCTTTTTGTTTTTCCCAATTCCATGGCTGTTTCATCAGGACATACACAACTGTATGCGGTTTATTTTATTCCTTATCTGGCTATCGGAATCTATTTTTTTCTGCGAAACTTTAAGACGCCGACATCCATTGATATCGCCGCGGGAATCTTTGTGGCAATTATAGTTCCTGCGATTTTTTATACGAGTTACTACATTGGTTGGTTTTCCCTCTTTTTTATCCTGCTATTGTCAGGCGTTGCCGCCGTCTGGAATATTATTCATTCAGGTGGTAAAACTTTCTGGCAATGTGTTGTTGGCAAGCGGGAAAATTGGCAAAATATATTGCCGTATTGTGCGTTCAGCGCGATTTGTTTTATCCCATTTTTGCTGACTTATATACCGGCATTAAAGCAGTTTGGCAGTAGAGGTTATCAAGAGATTTCCACTCATCTGCCATCGTTCATTGACTATGTGAATGTTGGCCCAAACAACTGGTTATGGGGAAAGACTCTTTACTCTACTTTCGTGGGATTAGATTCGAGGCCAATGTCATGGGAATTGGTTAAAGGTTTGCCAGTATGTTTGCTTTTGGTTTTCCTGGCGCTTATGGTTTATTTCATTCGTAAAACAAGACATTATCAACTGAACGTGGCACAATATGGTATCTGCAAAATTGTTGTGAAAGAAAATGAGACCAATGCTGATGAAGGATTGACAAGGCTCGCGGCGTGGTTGAGTTTAGCGGTATTGGTGGCTTGGCTGCTGCTGCTAAAAATCGAAGGGTTTTCGCTCTGGTGGCTGGTCACGAAGCTGATTCCGGGTGCAGGTGATATTCGCGGGGTGTATCGCTTTCAGCATGTACTGGCCTTTCCTGTTGCCATTGTAGTCACAATAGGGCTGCATCAAGCCATAAACTACGTCAGAGGCAATATGCATTTGGACTGCACCCCCTAAGTTGGACAAAATATGTTAGAGTAGTTGGCAGGAACCAA
>JBAXON010000302.1:0-3254 GCA_037133255.1 Deltaproteobacteria bacterium | reverse complement strand
ATCGCTATTCCTTTACAGATGCCTTTACGCATATTTATTCCTCCTAATGATTTTCTCAAGATAAGCAGACAACAAATGGAACTATTTGTCAACTATACTTTAGGATAGTCTCATCGGGTTTGTATTTTGTGTATTGCTGGTTGAAATCAAGCATATTTACCGCTGTTAAGGATTTGTGTAGTATAGGAAGCTATACGTAGAAACAAACTACTGAATCAACGGACATTGCGATAACGGAAGAAAGTATAAATTTTAATTACCGCGTAAGCCAACTGGGGAAAGACCTCCTGTTAAAAGATTTAAAATGAATGGCGGAGTAAAAAACAGAGCGGCAAAACCTCTTAACCCCAATCTCACAACTCTTGTGTAAAAATTAAAAAGATTGAATATAGCCGACGGCTGAATAGATTAAGCCTGTTGTGTTCCCTAGCGCTATTATCGATTCACGCCTGCCTTCTGCAAGCCCTTCATGTCGACAAAACGTGAAGTCAGCACAACTGGCTGCCCCGGCGGCGGCGTGATGAATACATCTGCTTTTAGATCACGCTTGGCCAATATCAATTTTAGTTCGTTTCGGGCATCATCAAATCCGTCAATGCCCAATTGAAATACCTGAAAGTGCGCGGCAATGCTGAGTCCGGCGCGCAGATCCAGATGCGCCTGTACGGCCTCTGCCGGGCCCATGTGGATTTCAGGGTAATGTCGGTGAGGTGGCTCACTTGCGTTTGAAGGTCGATAAGGCGCTATCGGTAGAATGGCCACACTGATCGGCGAGAACCTTCGCGCGATTTCCCGGAAATGTGGGCCATATCCCGTATCTCCGGAATAGTAAACATTTCCCGACGGCCCGGATACGATAAAACCACCCCAAAGGGTTTTGTTCCTGTCCCATAGAGTACGTGAAGAAAAATGCTGTGCGGGAACAACTGTAACAGTAACATCCTTCGAGAGGCGCACCGACTGCCACCAGTCAAGCTCATCCACGGTTGGAATGTCTGTACTCAGAATAAGATCACGATTACCAAGCGTTGTTATGGCGTGCTGAACACCCTTTGCTGCAAGACTCTTTAGCGTGGGAAGATCCAGATGGTCATAGTGATTGTGGGACACAAGTACCGCATCAATTGGGGGTAGATCTTTAAAAATGATACCCGGTTCCTGATAACGTTTCGGGCCTATCCACGAAACCGGACTGCAGCGTTGCGACCAAATGGGATCGGTCAGAAGATTGATTCCGTCAATTTGGATAAGAAACGTCGCATGCCCAACGGGAGTCACGAGAACTGATCCTTTTGGAACAGTCGCAGCGGTAGGTTTTCCATGCGGGGTATCCTTAATTTCTGGCCATTTTGGCCAATCGTTCCCAACGACCCACCGCAAAATCCACCAAGAGATGCCGCGTTTCGGCTCCTCGCCTGAAGGCGGAGGCACAGGGACGTTTACACCCGGATTAATAAACAGTTCCCCGTCGAAGTGATCCGAAATCGGCCCTTTGTCATCGGCACACATACCAGAATCGGCCCCGTGCGTGGCAAATACCAGAATACATATCAGTGCCAGACAAAAAAGTAACACCGCTATTTTTTTATGAGAGGGGATAATTCGCCCCGGTCCACGTCTAAACAAGCTATCTGCTCCCTTTAATAAAACGTCCTGACTGATCTTCCGGGAAAAATCATATGAGGTAATCAACAGTGTGTCAACGATTTTTCAGGAAATTTTTTACAATAAAACGTAGGATATAATTATTACCGCTCCAGCCAAGGCATTTCTGATTGCTTGGGAAAGTTCTCTTTGTCAGTGGCTTTGGAAGATAGGCTCTAATTCCCAGAGATTTTACCGGCGCTTCCGCCTCTGGTTTCCGGATGCCTGAGTACAGGATAATGTGGATGTCATGGATATTTTTCATGCAGATCTAATTACATGCGCTTATCAGAAATGACCTTCATTCGGATGATTAAAATTATCATAATTTGGTGTAACCTCACTCAGCCTGTTGAGTGAGAACAGTTACTGCTGTAGCAAAGTTTCCCGTTCAGGAATATTCAAAGCCTGCTGCTTATCTTCATCATACTGCTTCTTGATAGCTAGTATTTCGTCTTCGATGGCAAAAAAAGCATCAACCACGTCCGGATCAAAGTGGCTTCCCCTTCCTTCCTTGATAATGTTCCGTGACTTCTCCACGGACAATGGTTCTTTATAGGGTCGTCTGGAGGTCAGGGCATCGAAGACATCGGCGATTGCTGCGATGCGGCAGGCGATTGGTATCTCTATCCCCTTTAGGCTATCGGGATAGCCGCTTCCATCCCACTTCTCATGATGCCATCGGGCTATAATCTCGCCCAGACTGATGAATTCAGCATCCGAGCCATTCAGGATTTTGGCGCCGATAGTCGTATGTTGCTTCATGATCTCCCACTCCGCCGGATCAAGCTTGGCTGGTTTCAAGAGTATCAGGTCGGGGATGCCTATCTTACCCAAATCATGCATGGGCGCTGCATAAAGAATGGTTTCAATAATACTTTCAGCAAGTCCCATGCGTCGGGCTATGGCAGCGCAATAACTGCTCATCCGCTGAATATGAGTGCCGGTATCCTCATCCCTGTACTCCGAGGCCATGGACAGCCGGTAAATCGTTTCCAGCGAAGCTGCTTTTACCTTTTCCAAGGCACGCTTTAATTCCTGTGTCCTGCTGGCTACTTCGGACTCCAGTTCTTTGCGGTAATTACTCAGCAAGTCGTTATAGGCCTTGACTTTCAGCAATGACCGGACCCGGGCTAAAAGCTCCATCCTGTCAACTGGCTTGGAAATAAAATCATCACACCCTGCGTCAATTCCCTTTATCCGGTCTTCTGTTTCCCGCAAAGAGGTGACCAAAATTATCGGCAGCATCTGATGTGTTTTGTCTTGCCTGATTCTACGGACAACTTCAAAACCATCCATGCCGGGCATCATTACATCCAGCAGAATCAGATCGATTAAATTACCGGATATTTTTTCCAGCGCTTCGTCACCGCTTGCCGCCGGGACAATTTCATAACCCTGTACAGCAAGATATGCTTCGAGAAGTTCAATGTTTTGGGGTTGATCATCAACTACTAAGATGACGGGTTTGTCTTTCATCTTCTTACCTTTTTGAATTTTACTTTTATCCGTAGAAGAAAACTCACTAAAGAAATTTATTGATTTCTTGCGCAAATGTGCGCGTATTGATTGGCTTGCCTATAAATCCGGAGTTAGTTATTCCTAGCAGA
>JBAXON010000301.1:0-3271 GCA_037133255.1 Deltaproteobacteria bacterium | reverse complement strand
CCAAAAGCTGAAGTTTGATAGGCTTTGATCATTTTCAGCTTGATTAGTTCCAAAATAGCCAGAAACGTGTAGATAATGTTTCGGCGACCTTTTTTTTCTCCGATTAACTCGTCAAAAGTAAGATTTTTGTCACGCGTCAATCGCTCCATCACATCATTTATTATATCAGTTAGTGAAAGCGTTTCCAGATCAATTTCCAGAAGTTCCTTTTTATCAATACGCGAAACAAGAAGGTGAAATGCTTCGATAAGCTCAAAAATATTCGCCTCAATTAATTCATCTTCTTCAACATCTTGTTTTTCAAGCTCCGCGGGCATTGGTGCTGACCGCACAAACACATCTCTTTCTAAAAGTGGCCTTTTCTCCAAATTGGCGGCAGCTTCCTTAAAAGTCTGATATTCTAAAAGCTGTTTGACCAGTTCAAATCGAGGATCTTCTTCAGCGTCTTCTTCCGATGGTTCTTCCGGCACAGGCAAAAGCAATTTCGATTTTATATGAATAAGAGTCGCGGCCATAACCAGATACTCACCCGCTAAATCCAGATTGAGAGATTTGATCATGTTGAGATAACGAATATACTGCTCTGTGATTAAGGCTATGGGAATATTGTAAATGTCAATTTCATTTTTCTTAATCAGATGCAGAAGCAGATCAAGCGGACCTTCAAAGATGTCCAGCTTAATGGCATAGTCCATTGCTTGTTCTTCATTCATATCAAATCTTAACCGCCGCGCGCACTTCATCCATAGTTTGACGCGCTATTTTAGCTGCTTTTGCGTTGCCCTCTTCTATTATTGCTTCAATTTCCACAACGTGACTTGAGTAGTAGTCCATTCGCTCATGAACCGGACTCAATACCTGAGCTATGTTCTGCGCTAACATTTTTTTGCAATCAGTGCAACCGATACCGGCTTTTTTGCAATCTACATCTATTTGCGTTACCTTCTCTTTGGGAGAATATAAGCCATGAAAAGTGAAGACGTTGCATATTTGTGGGTTTCCCGGATCGCTTTTTCTCACGCGCTGCGGATCGGTGAACATCGAGGCAACTTTTTGCTGCAGCTCCTTACCCCGATCACTTATGAAAATTGAGTTATCATAAGACTTGCTCATCTTTCTACCATCGGTACCCAGCAACTTGGGCACGCTGGTTAAAAGTGGCTCCGGAATCGGGAATATTTCTTTATACAGAAAATTAAAACGGCGGGCGATTTCGCGCGTAAGCTCAACATGAGGCAGTTGATCCACACCAACAGGCACACCATAAGCTTTGTACATAATAATGTCTGCGGCCTGAAGTACCGGGTATCCCAAAAACCCAAAAGTAGATAAATCCTTACTGGTAAGCTCGGCCTGCATTTCCTTATATGTCGGATTGCGCGTAAGCCAGGCCAGTGGTGTGATCATGGAAAGCAATAAAAACAGTTCGGCATGCTCCTTGACTGATGATTGCACAAAAAGAGTGCTCTTTTGCGGATCAAGGCCGACACTGAGCCAGTCTATCACCATGCTGACCGTGTTATCCTTAATACATTCCGTGGAGCTGTATTCACTGGTAATAGCATGCCAGTCAGCAACAAAATAGAAGCAATCGTATTTGCCGCTATCTTGTAATTCCACCCAATTTCCCAAAGCCCCATGCAAATTACCCAGGTGTAATTTCCCTGTTGGTCTCATTCCGCTGAGAATTCTTTTGCGTGTCAAAGCAGTAACTCCTTATTAAATATAAAACTAAGGCCTCCGATAGTCATATTAAATGCGGAGGCCTTAGTTGAACAATAACTTAAAAAATTATACTATCTTACTTTATCGGCAAGAGTCTTGCCAGCCTTGAATTTTACTACTTTTTTTGCCGGAATCTTAATGGCCTTGCCAGTCTGAGGATTTCTGCCTTCTCTTGCTTTTCTTTTCACTACGGAAAAAGTCCCAAACCCGACAAGTCCCAGTCTGCCGCTCTTCTTGAGTTCTTTGGTAACTGCTGTAATAAATGCGTCCAATGTGATCGCTGCTGCCGCCTTTGTGAGATCTGCTTCTTTTGCCATAACACTAATCAATTCTGCTTTCGTCATTCTCTTGAATCCCCCTTTCAAAAATTAAATGCCTGATTTTAAAATTAGCACCTGCTTCTTCCTTCAGCGTCTATCAAGGATTCGCTGAACCATACTCTCTCAATCCCGCTTATGGACTCATTTTACAAAGCCTGCTTTCCATAAACGTGCGCTATGCCTAACATAATAAAAATCAATTATCAAGAAAAAAGTTATTATTTCCTCTTTTCACGAATAGAGCTAAAATTCCCGGAGTCGAAGTCCAGTTGCCGTAGTCCACTTTGACAAGAGCCAAACCTTGTGCTAGTAATCATCATTAATACACCGCTGAGGCGACCATCGCAAGAGCAACAAAGCAGATATAGCAAGGAAGATAAATATTATGCGCCATTCAATCAAAGAAACGATACGAGACTGGTTTATTCTTTCCCGGCCACCATTTCATATTGTTGGCATTTTACCATTTATTTTAGGAACGTTTCTGGCCTACAAATTAACCTCTGTGTTCAATCCGGAGGTATTCATTCTTGGTGTTGCAGGGGTAATCATGATTATGCTCTCCACTTATCATGCCGGTGAATACTTTGATTACAAGGGAGATGTTTTATCCAATCAATTGCACAAAAATCAGTTTGCGGGCGGCAGCAGAATGCTTCTGTCCGGGGAAGTAATGCCTACCATACCGCTTTGGACCAGCTTTATTACTTTAATCATTGCTGCTGCTATCGGAATCATCCTGCAATTCGTTTTTCAGACAGGGCCATATACACTCTTCCTTGGCGCTCTGGGGGCGTTCCCCGGCTTCTTTTACTCTACCCCGCCGGTCAGGCTTGTCAAAAGAGGTATCGGCGAAATATTCATCGGCTTCTGCTATGGTTGGCTGCCGGTCGCTTCGGCTTATTATATCCAGACAGGAACAATTGCTCCGATTATCCACTTACTGGGGATTCCTATCGGTCTTTCGATCTTTAATGTAATTTTTGGGTCAACTTGCTGCCGCAGCTCTCCAAGTTTTCCTTTTACCGTTACCAGATTGGACTCGGAGACAGAAATCTTCACGCCATTTGGTAATGCAATCGGTAGTTTTCCTATTCTTGACATGTTTCTATTCTCCTAATTAACTGATGTGACATAATACCTCGCCGCCTACCTTTTGGTTTCGGGCCTCTTTATCGGTCATAATACCATGCGATGTGGAAAGGATGGCAATGCCCAAACCATTT
>JBAXON010000300.1:0-3297 GCA_037133255.1 Deltaproteobacteria bacterium | reverse complement strand
CAAAGGGAAAACAACAAATCAAATATCTTCTTCATCATACCTGCATTTCTCGTATCGTTTCTTCCCACCCAGCCTTTAAATTATATCGGGGTACAAAGCCCAGTTCTTTTTGAATCAGGCTGCCGTCAACGGCAATATCTTCGGTGTACTTGTCAACCGTCTCCCGCGTGACCGGGGCTTTTGTGCCGATAGCGTTGGCCCCTTTTTCAATTAATCCAGCCACGATCCGTATCGGGCCAACAGGCAATGAGAACCGAGGCGTCTTACGATTGAGGGCAGAACAAATAGCTTCAATGATTTCATTCAAGGTATGAAAACAGCCATCGGTTACGTTGAATACTCTGCCTGCCGCGGCAGGATGAGAAACAGCCAGCGCAGCGGCATAGCCGACGTCCTTATCATAAACCAACGTCCGCCGGTTGACGCCATTGCCGATGGGAATAAAGCGATGACGCGCCAGAGCATGAGTCAGCCGCTCGTAGTTTCCCTTAATGCGTGAACCATAAACGGCCCCCAAACGTAAAACGTTGCCTAATGGTTGACCATCGGCACCTCTTGCATTCAAAACAATCTGTTCGGCAGCGTATTTGGTCTGAGCATAAAAAGTGTCAGGATGAGTTGGCGACATCTCATTGAGCACGCGACCATCTGAATGCCCATACACAGCAATCGTACTGAACAAGACAACACGCTTCACACCCGCCTTAATTGCAGCCTCAACTACCGTCGCTGTTCCGCCAATATTTACGCGCTCGTATTTTTCACGTAATGCAGGCGGCGGATTGACAATGTGCAGGAGCGCCGCCATATGAACGACTGCATCCACACCTTGCATTGCAGATTGAACCGCCACTTGATCAGTGACATCGCCAATCAAAACTTCTACGCTTTGCGGAAACATGCCCGATGCAAGAGTATCAAGCGAGAAGGAACGGATACGGAAACCTGCTTGATCCAATGCATGAACGACATGTGGGCCAATCGCGCCAGTGGCGCCGGTAACAAGAACAAATTTATTTTTATCTGACAAATTTACTCTACCTTCCTGATTTGGAAATAAGAGTTTCTATTAAGTTGTGATACTGATTGGTCACCGTCTCGCGAGCGTAATGACGAACAACATGTTCTCGCCCGCCTATGCCCATTTCCTTCCATACTTGCTGGTTCTGGTATGCTTGCCTGATCATTCCGGCCAAAACTTCAGCCGATCCCGGCAATACAAAAGCCCCGCACGAAGCCTCACTTACCAAACAAGCCAGATCAGAATTCTGATCCGTGACAGCCAATACAGGCCGTGCACACGCCATAATTCGATAAACTTTTGAAGGTACCGCTTCAAACCCGGTCTCAATTGCCTGCGGCACCAAGCATAGATCAGATGCAGCATAGGCCTGCCCCATGAGCGAATATTGCTGATACGGTAAGAAGACAAAATTACCAAGATTATACCGCTCGATTCTCAGCCGGAGGGATTCACGGTGGATTCCATCGCCCATCATCAAGAAACAAATGCCTGCCTCCTCTCTCAAAATTTTGGCGGCATCGATGAAGTGCTCCAGCCCCTGGGCCGGTCCCATGTTACCTGCATAACTAACGACGAATTTGTTATATAGGTTGTGTTTCCGACTAAAATCATTGTCTTTTGGTAAAGGGACCAAATCGCTTACATCAACAAAATTTGGGATGATATGAACTTTGTCATTCGATACGCCCTTTTTCAAAAGTTGCTCGCGCATTCGCGATGCGATCACAGTCACAGCCGACGCTTTAGAATACACAAATTTTTCTAAGCGATACAGAAGATCAATGATCCAACGATTACGAACAGCACCCAGTCGAATGGCGATATCCGGATAGATTTCCTGAACATTGTAAATATATGGTGCCCGGTACAACATACCAAGCAACCAAGTACATAATCCAATTGTCAAAGGAGGAGACGGTGCAATAATAACGGCCGGGCGAGGCACGATCGTCAGCGCTACTATGACACTAACGATGTGGAAAAACACCCATGCCAGAAGTCGCCACAATATATTTTGACCCTTTGGGGGCATGAAGGTGTGATAAACGGTCATGCCGTGGTATTCACTCTGGTACAGTATTTTCCCCCATTTGGATCGAAGAGGCTGACATCTCTCACTTTCTAAATTCCGGTTGTAGTGCGGTATCGTTGAGATCACCGTCACCCGATGGCCACGCTTGCCCAGATCAACCGCAAGCTCACCCATAATCTGAGCTGTGGATACACTGTCAGGAGGAAAAATAAGAGATAGCAACAATACTTCAGCCATTAATTTTCCGCCACACCACGCGATTGACATAATCAGTATAACTAAGGATGATACGCACAACTTTTTCCGAGACATTGGGAACATCATAATCCCGGACCAACCGAAGGGATCGATCCGCGCCCCTGGATTGATTTTCGAGTATAGCTAGACCTTCCTGAATCCGCTGCCAGGATAGGCCGACCATCATCACTGCCCCTTCCTCCATGCCTTCAGTACGCTCGTGGGCCTGGCGGATATTGAGGGCGGGGAAATTCAGAATTGATGATTCTTCCGTAATCGTGCCGCTGTCCGAGAGAACGGCTTGTGCGTTCATCTGGAGCTTTACATAGTCGATCAACCCAAATGGCTTATGCAGTTCAACGAGTGGCGACAATGCAACCCCTTCTTGTTCGATACGTTTTCGCGTTCGAGGATGGGTGGTCATAATGATGCGTTTGCCGTAAACAGCAACCAATCCCTGCAATATCTCGATAAGCCCCCGGAAATTGTTTTCATCATCAATATTTTCTTCCCGGTGGCAACTCACCAAAAAATAATCTTTGTCTTTGAGTTTTAACTGACTTCTGACATCTGACCTCTGTATCTTTGGCATGTAGTAGTGCAGCACCTCGAACATGGGGCTGCCCGTCTTGATCACGCGATCAGGCGGCAATCCCTCGCGCAGCAAATATTCGCGACCGATGGAACTGTATGGCATGTTTATGTCACTAATGTGGTCAACGATTTTCCGGTTGATTTCTTCAGGAACACGTTGATCAAAGCAGCGATTCCCAGCCTCCATGTGGAAGACGGGAATCTTGCGCCGTTTCGCGGGATAGGCTGCAAGGCAACTGTTCGTATCACCGAGAATCAAGACTGCATCGGGCTTTTCAGCGGCCAGAACCTCATCTACCTTAGCGATGACGAGGCCGACTGTCTCGGCCGGTGACTTCCCCGCCGCCTCCAGAAAGTGGTCGGGCTTGCGAATCTCGAGGTCATCAAAAAAAATCTTATTAAGCTCATA
>JBAXON010000299.1:0-3308 GCA_037133255.1 Deltaproteobacteria bacterium | reverse complement strand
TTTCCGCTTTCAGCGGTATGGGAGTCGATAATGCGGTCATTGAACTTGATTCTTTTGAAATCCCCATCATGGATGGCAGCGCGCTCCCTTTCGTTAATATGTTAAAAGAAGTGGGTACGCATATGCAGGGAAAAACTAAAAAACTCCTGGTGATTAAGAAACCTGTCTTTGTCAAAGATGGTGACGGAAGTGCAGATTTACTGCCTGCCGCGGAATTTAAAATTACTTATGAAATAGATTTTAAACATGTCTCTATCGGCAGGCAATCATATAGCATAGATTTTTCAGATGAAAAATATGAAAAAGAAATCTGCTCCGCGCGGACATTTGGTTTTTTGAGAGAAGTTGAATATCTGCAGGCAAAAGGGTTGGGGTTGGGTGGATCACTAGACAACGTGATTATATTGGATGATGAAAAGATAATCAATAAAGACGGATTACGAATGCCTAATGAATTTGTCAAACACAAAATTTTAGACGCAATTGGTGATTTGTTTTTACTGGGAATGCCAATAATCGGCCATTTTGTCGCTTACAAATCAGGTCATAAATTGAATAATATTCTTCTTAAAGAACTTATGCGTAAGCAAGATTGCTGGGAAATCATCAGTTGCGACAGTAAAGAAGAAGAAAAACATAAACTAATCTCTTTAAATATTCCGTCATTTCGAATACTTGACGCTGTTCAAATCTAAAGCATTTTATCTTTTTAGCAATATTACCCGAAACCCAAATTAACCTTGATTTTTGTCTTTATGTTACCTAGTATAGATAATTGCAATATTTCACATACTATACAGTTGACTTGGATTAAGGGGCATTTAATAATGAAAAAGGGTTTTGTCGAGAGTGTTAGAATTTCGCTATTTGTTGTTTTCGCTTTGCTATGTTTCCCGGCACAGGGGCAGGCAGCTCAACCTACAATTGCCGATATTTTGGTTAGTAATAATTCGGGAAATGTCCTTTTATATGCGAGATGTGGCGATTGCTTTAAAACCGAGATGGAATCAGCCATTTTAGCCGGAGTTCCTACGGTATTCACACTTCAACTTGATGTTTGTCAGACCAGATCCCTTTTATGGAACAGGACAATAATCAGTAAAGAAATTAAACGTACCATCAAATATGACAACCTCAAAAAAACGTTTAGCATCTATACCAATGGTAATCTTGATCCCGTAATTTTTCCTGATTTTGAAAGTGCTCAGAAGGCAATGGCTGATTTCAATGGAATTATTGCGGCGCCTCTTTCCGCACTGGAAAATGGAAACCAATACTATTTAAAAATGAGAGTTAAAATAGATAAGGTGCGCCTGCCTTTATATATGGAATATGTTTTTTTCTTTGTTTCTTTCTGGGACTTTGAAACAGCCTGGTACAAGAAGGAATTTACTTATTGAAAGTCAATCATTTCCCATTAGCGAATTTTATTTATTAAGCTGATCAAAATGAAAAATAAACCACAAAATACTTACATTGATGAACGGGAATTAAGAAAGCGCCGCCGTGAACGTATCATTATAATAGTAGTTGGCTTAATGGCTATAGCGTTCACCTTAATTGCCAGCCGATTCGCCCAAAGAGATGAAGTATCCCCGTCGACAAATATTCTCGTTTATGGACTCACCAGTATTAATGTCATTCTGATACTTCTCCTGCTTTTCCTGATTGTCCGAAATGTAGTCAAGCTTTTTTATGAGCGTCGCAGGGGTATTATCGGTTCCAAGTTAAGGACAAAACTTGTTGCTGCTTTTGTCGGCTTATCGCTCATACCAACAATATTACTTTTTTTGTTTGCCATTAATTTTCTTTCTTACAGCATGGAGTTCTGGTTCAACATTAAGATTGGCGATGCTTTAAACCGATCGTTGGAAGTGGCTCAAGTTTATTACCAGCAAATGGCAGAGCAGGCTAAGCACAATGCCCATCAAATCAGTGCGGATATCACTAAAAATCGTCTTTATGAGCGGGACAGAGTTGAGTATCTGAAAAATTTTGTTGCCCAGCGTCAAAAGAATAATAAAGTTGGCAAGGTCGAGATTTATTTTGATTTCCAAAAAGAGAATATGCTATTTTCCGATACTGAAAGCGCGGAACTTATTGCGTTGAAACTTGAACCTAAAATGCTGGAAGATATTTATTCCGGCAAAGAGGTATCCACGGTTCAGTCAACCAGCAACGGTGATGCGGTATTTGGTGTCGTGCCTGTTTTTTCTTATGCGGTACCTACGGAAGTAATCGGTCGAGTTTCGGTAAGCTACAGCATCCCTAAAGGTTTTGTAGATAAGCTAAGGAGCATTGCTGATTCATCGGAGCAGTATGGCCAGATCAAACTTCTCAAGACACCTATTAAACTAAATTACATAATTACGTTGTCCATCGTAACTTTATTAATTATTTTTCTGGCAACGTGGTTTGGTCTCGCGCTGGCCAAAGCGATAACTGTTCCTATTCAGGATCTTGCCCTAGCTACTAACAGGATAACGAAGGGAGATTTGGATACTCGTATTGATATTGAAGCAGACGATGAAATTGGTCTTCTTGTGAAATCATTTAATCAAATGACCATGGATTTAAAGAAAAGCAAGACTGGTCTGGAAGAAGCAAATACAAGTTTGGATCAGCGGCGCAAATATATGGAAACCGTTCTGCGCAACGTTTCCGCGGGAGTCATATCCGTGGATGGAAGTGGAATAATCACCACAATTAATAGCGCCGCGGAAAAAATGCTTCAGATCAAGGCAGATAAGATTCTAAATAAAAACTACCGCAATCTGATCATGTCCGAGCAACTGGCTCTTTTGGATGAATTTTTACTGGAAATGAAAGAAAATAATGAGAGTTCGATAGAAAAGCAGTTGGAATTAATGATTCGGGACAGGGCTATTAGTGTTCTGGTAACGATCACAGCGATCCGGGACGAGGAAGGTAATGATTCCGGCGGCGTGGTCGTGTTCGAAGATTTAACTCAGTTGCAAAAGGCGGAACGTGCGGCAGCCTGGCGTGAAGTTGCCAGGCGTATGGCCCATGAAATAAAGAATCCGCTTACGCCGGTTCAGCTTTCCGCGCAAAGATTGCAGCGAAAATATGGTGACAAGTTAGGTGAAGAGGGGTCGGTTTTTAAAGAGTGCACGCAAACTATAATTGATCAGGTGGAAGTTTTAAAAAATCTGGTTAACGAGTTTTCCCGTTATGCCCGTATGCCTGTGACCACGCCCACGCTCAATGATCTGAATTTAGTTGTTGCGGATTCTGTTTTACTCTTTCAAAATGCTCATAAGGATATTGCTATCGAATTTCATCCTGCC
>JBAXON010000298.1:0-3312 GCA_037133255.1 Deltaproteobacteria bacterium | reverse complement strand
CCTTATTGTTCTTTTGGGACTACTCCCTCTATATCTTAACAACACCAATTCGGCCGGTGAAATAAAAAAAATTGAGTATCAGATTGAAGAGCAAAAGGGATTGGGGCCGGTCTATTTAAATATGAAGAAGGCTTTAGAGAGTAAAAATTTACAAACTTTACCGAATCCAAAGAAAACAACCATCAGTCGTGAAGAGGTGGCAAAGTTTCAAAATGATTTTCGGACTATAGCGGGGAAATCGGGAGTAATCACAGTATCTCTTACGCCGGATTTGAGCACTATGGTTGGTTCTTCAAAAGTTTTTTTGCACAATGCCGTGGTAAAAGGAGAATTTGTCAATTTCAGGAAAATGTTGAACGCGCTTACTGCGATTCCTTATCTGGATAGAATTGAAGATATTCGTATCACACAACATTCTGATTCCATGGAATGCAGAATAAAAATCTGGCTGGCGCTAGGCGCTTGATTAACAGAAAGTGTTTATGGACAAGTTAAACAAAAGACAAATGATCGTTTTATCTATAACAGCTTTAAGTATTCTTTATGCGGCATACGTATATTTAATTGCTCCTCCGACAAGTAATAAAGTTATAACTAATGAAAGTGCTCAAGAAATAAACACATTGCTGAGCGGTTTTAATAATGATTTGATAAAAGATACCCAAGCAGGAATGGACGCTTACATCATAGCGAGAGCCGAAGCTGATTGGCAAAAGAATCCATTCTGGGATAAAAGTTCATTTAAAGAATGGGCGGTAATACAAGCAGGTGCAGGTGACAGCGGTTCTAAAGTAAAAATAAATTATTCCGGTTATGTTGATGCCGGAAAAATAAAAATAGCCATTATCAATGGTTTGGAATATAGAGTAGGGGAACAATTGGAAATAGAGGGGTATGTATTAAAACGAATTACACCTTCGAAAGTTTCGATTGTCAATAGAAATACGGGGAGTGAAGTTGAAATTCCCATACAGGAATAAAATTCAGCAATGAAGGTTGTTACTTTGAAAAATTCTGCAAGGAAAAATATAATTATAAAATTGGCTTTTGGCCTGGTTGCATTAATGTTTTTAATTAGTTGTTCCGGTGACCTCATAAGCAAAAAAAAGGATCCCATTTTTGAAAAGTGGGCTACTGTAGCCGATGAGTCTAAAGGTCATTCGCCTGCTGCCGGACCAAAAAAAATTAGTGTTGCCGATTTAACGTCAAAGCAGTCTGCTGCCGAAGCTTTAGCCTCGGCAAGCGTAAAAAAACTGCCTTCCAAGATAATTAATCTAACCATGCGCCAGGCAGAGATCAAAGCAGTTTTGAGAGCAATGGCCAAATCTGTCGGCTTAAATCTTATGTTAAAGAATGATTTGAAGGGCGAAATCAGTGTTGATTTCCGGGGTGTTTCCTGGGATCAGGCGTTTGTTGGATTATTGCGTACCCATGGCTTAACTTATGTTTGGGAGGGTGATATTATTCTGGTGAAGTCTGCCGATGATATTGAACAGGATCTCAAGCGAAGAGTGCAAATGCGCGATATTCAATGGGTAGAGCCTTTGTTGCAGCCGGTAGTAATCAATATTGATTATGCCGATTCCAAGAAATTAGCAGAATTGCTGCAGGATTTGCTGACCAAAGACAAGGATGGAAAGCCGCGCGGTTCGGTAAAAGTTGACGAGCACAGCAACTCTCTGGTTATTTCCGCTGTGCGTGATGATCTGACCAAGATGCTGCCTATTATTGAAAAACTGGATAAACCTACGCCACAGATATTAATTAAAGCCAATATTGTTGAAACAACAAAAAATGTTGCCCGCGATTTAGGAATTTTGTGGGGTGGACAACATAGTAGCACTGTCGGTGGTTCAGAAAATCTTATTGTAACTGGCGGTAGTAGCGCTCCGGTTGGAGCTTTAGGAAGCAAAGGATTAGGGGCAAATTTCCCGGCGGCTTTAGCATCTACTACTCCTATGGGTTCTTTAGGCCTGCTTTTCGGAACGATTGGCGGAAATTTATTAGAAGTGCAATTGCAGGCCCTGCAAAAAGATAGCAAGTTAAATATTCTTTCCAGTCCGTCAATAACCACGCTCGATAATCAGAAAGCCTTTACGGAAACAGGGCAAAGGGTACCTTTTATAGTAACAGTACCAAGTACTACTGCTGGCGCCGCCCCTACGCAGGCGGTGACTTTTGAAAATGCTGTTATGAGGCTGGAAATTAAACCTCATGTTATTGACGGGAAAAATCTGAAAATGGAGATCGTGGTGACAAAAGATGAACTTGACTTTTCCCGTGCCGCCAGCATGATGGGCAACCCCATTATTATCAAGAAGCAAACACAAACGGTTTTGATTGTTAAAGATGGAGAAACAATTGTTATTTCCGGTTTAACCAAACAAACTCGAACAGATGGAGATTCCGGCGTGCCGGGATTAAAAGAGATACCTCTTTTGGGTTATCTGGTTAAAGCTGATAGTAAATCAGAAGCATTGGAAGAAGTTTTGATTTTTATCACGCCGCACATTTTACCGGTAGGAAAAAATCAAGATAAAAATGACTTAACTGATAATGGCGGGAAGCAAAAAATTGAGATTGAACCTGGTCAAAATAAAACCAGTGATATGCCGGAACAAAAGACATCAGTGGATTCTATGAAATAGCCGGGTTTTAAATAACCTGGGAGATAGAGATCAATGGAATATTATCATATTCTTAATTTTAAGAAGGAACCTTTCTCCAATTCGCCGGAGCCGGAATTTCTTTTTCAATCCCCTCAGGTTACAACCTGTCTGCAAATGCTGGAATTGGCTGTGCGCTTAAGGCGCGGGCTTAATGTAATCATAGGCGATGTCGGCACCGGAAAAACAACTTTATGCCGCAAGCTTATTCAAAACTTTTCTTTTACAGCGGCTGATTCTCCTGAAATCGAAACACATCTTTTACTTGACCCGGCGCTGACCAGTACGAATGAATTTCTGCAAACAGTTGCCTTACTTCTGGGAATTAAGGATGTTGACCCTCAGGAAAGTGAGTGGAATTTAAAAGAAAGGATCAAGAATTATCTTTTCAGCAAAGGCGTAGATGAAGAAAAAATTATTGTTTTAATTATTGACGAAGGCCAAAAAATACCCAAGGCCTGTCTGGAAGTCCTGCGGGAATTTCTTAATTATGAAACAAATAATTTAAAGCTGCTGCAAATAATAATTTTTGCTCAGAAAGAATTTAAGGTAACACTCAAAAAGCATAACAATCTTTCCGATCGTGTAAATTTTCTTTATTACCTCAATCGTCTTAATTTCAGACTTATGCGGGCAATGATCAACT
>JBAXON010000297.1:0-3333 GCA_037133255.1 Deltaproteobacteria bacterium | reverse complement strand
GAAAGAAGCGGCCAGTTTAGTGTCAACATCTGGAGCCCGGATAACCAGCTTATCAAATCCATTCCTGTTGATCTTACAACCAAACAACAGTCGGTTAAGTTTGTCTTTTCGCCTGATGGTAGCGCCTTTGCGCTTTCGACCATGAACAAACTTGAGCTGTTCACCACAGAAAACTGGGCGCGTGAAACGGTTGTCCCGATGAAAAGCACAGTGAAAGTGGAGTTCACTTCCGACAGCAAGGCGGTTGTTACAAACATTTGGAAAGATGAAGAACTGATAGACATGCAAGGAAATAAAAAGCGCGTAGCTCACGGCTACGCAGTTGTGGGTAGGCCTGATGATCCTCTGATGCTTGTGCCTGATGGCGATAACTCATTTCGTCTGATGAGTAGCCACTCTGACGGAAAGGGACTTCGTTTTGCGGGTCATCGGGCGCCTGTCGGTGCAGGAGCTGTCAGTGATACAGTCCCTTGGTTGGCAAGCGGTAGCTCAGATGGAACAGTTCGGCTGTGGGATCAGGCAACCGGCAGGGAGGTTGGGCAGTTTGTTGATTTTGGCAAGGGAGAATGGATTGTGATCACTCCGGAAGGGTACTATAACTCCTCAGCCCGTGGGCATGAATACCTCAGCATCCGCAGGGGCAACAAAGTTTATGGTATTGATCAGTTCTATGATGTATTTTATCGCCCCGATATCGTGTCGGCCAAACTTAAAGGCGAGAATATAGCTAGTCTGGTTACCCTCACGGTTGGAGAGGCGATCAATAATCCTCCTCCAACGGTGAAATTTTCTACAGTCCCCAACCAGAGCAGTGATACAAAGGTAAAAGTTTGTTACCAGGTCCAAAGCACTGGCGGCGGGGTAGGCGAGGTGCGTCTATTCCAAAACGGCAAGTTGATCAAGTCCGATGGTTTTTACCGTGAAGTTGCGGCACAGAGCACAACGGCGTCTCTGAAGCTGGCGGCTCTAAATAGCAGGGCGGTATATCAAGACATGCGTTCCCTGACCATCAAGGAAAAACAGACCCCCGGTGCAGTTGTCGGACGAGAAAAAGGTGATTCGTTTGATGAATGTGTGGAGTTGGAATCGATTGCCGGCGAGAACGAGATTGGACTAACTGCCTTCAACGCGCCTAATACCGTTCAGAGTGTTATGGGTACAGCCCGATTCGTCTCCACCAGAGCGCAGGAAGAGCCACGGTTGTATATATTGGCAGTTGGCATTGACCGATATCGCGACGCCTCCATTAATCTGAAATACGCGGCCAAGGATGCTCAGGACTTTATCAAAAACATGGCGAACAAGGCCGGTACCATTTATAAACAGTCAAATATTAATTTGACCAGTCTGGTAAATGAGCAGGCCAGCAAGCAAAACATACTAGCAACCATTGAAAAACTGGCGGTACAGGTAAAACATGGCGATAGCTTCATCTTCTTCAACGCTTCCCACGGCCTGTTGTTGCAGAGCCAGTATTATATAGTCACCAGCAGCTTCGATGGCAGGTTGAACACAAGCGCCAGCTTGATCAGCTCCAACGAGATTGTGGAGATGTCCAAAAAAATCAAATCGCTATCGCAGTTGTTTGTTTTTGATACCTGCCACGCAGGTGGAGTGGATAACATTGTCAGCGGTCTTTATGATGCCCGGATGTCGGTGCTGGCCAAAAAGATGGGGCTGCACATTTATGCATCGGCAGGCTCCGTGCAGACCGCCATGGACGGCTATAAGGGCAATGGCCTTTATACCCATACCCTGCTTGCGGGATTGAAAAACGGCAAAGCCGTGGATAAGGACAAGAGCGGTTCGGTAACGGTTAAAAGTTTAGGAATATACTCAAAGGAAATGACCACCGAGCTTTCCTCAAAACTCGGCCACCCCCAGACGCCCTTGATTATAGATTATGGCAAAGACAGCCGGCTGTTTGAAGTGCGCTAAGCCATTTGCCAGCAGCATGCGGTAGTTGCGCGAAGAATTAATAACAAAGAAACAGGGAAGCGGGGATTAAGCAATGATGAGGAATAAAAAGAAATTAAATCCTCTTGCAGGCCAAGCTATAAACAGGAGGTTACAGAATGAGCCCTAAAGCTTATGTAAGACCGGGGAAAATTGCTTCAGTGATGGGAATAGTTGTTGGCATTGTGATGCTTATTTTGGGTATGGTATTTTTCTCGTTTCTACAAAACGACGGGAGTGACATAGGACAGGTGTTTATGGCATTCTGGATGCTGATTCTGATTATGATCATCGCCTATTATGTGTACAACCTGAACTCGCAAAATTCTTCCTCCGCTGCAATGGCGGAAATTGAGCTGGATATGCAGAATAGTGGCAGCTCCGGAGAAGAAAAGCTGCGCAGCCTGGAGAGGCTGAAAAAAGAACAATTGATTACAGATGAAGAGTACCAGCAAAAGCGCAAGGAAATCATGCAACAGAAATGGTGACATAAAAAGGAGGAAAATTATGAATAAGTATTTTTATGCAGTTATTGCCGGAGTATTTTTATTTAGTTTTACAGCGTTTGCTGAAGGAATCAAAATTGTAGATTCTCAAGGCGAATATGTTACCAAAATTGTCACTGCTGAAAATGTAAAAGGGGTGGAAGTCCGAGTGGTAAAAGAAATAGCTCGATATGATTGCAATACGCTCACAATCGACCTGACTTATGCCCTGGTTTCGGGCGATGGTGATGGATGGTATGACAAATACTTTTTTGACGCACAGATGACGCAGACAAAAATGCACTGCCCTTTGGATAAACCGGTAACTGAAACGATCTACTCTAAAACCGTTTTTATTAAAGCGTTCACCAATGAAAATGTAAATGGCAAGGTAGTTGCCACCATAGTCATCCCTAAAGGGTATAAACTGGAAGTAGTTGCGGCCAAGTAAATATGTTTGATAGCTACTTGGTATAAGCTTCCAATCTATTATTTCGGGCTTGATGAGCAAGTTGAAGCATGGCCACTGCCGCAACTGTAACCGCATTCAGCGCAAACACATTTCGGTTCCTGCGGTTCGGAGAATGCCGTTACCGCACCAATTATTAATCCGGATAATACTAAAATTGTAATCAGTATTTTATAAAAGTACTTTTTCATTTGTTCACCTCGATTATTTAAAGTTTCTTTTGCGTTTAATGTGCGCCGCGGTAAGATAGCCAAAATATTTACCGCTGCCTGTTTGTTAAGCTTATAATAAACCTCCTTCTCGATGGTAAGATGTATTGCTTTTCATCCATCTCCATATAAAACAAACACAGACCAGTAAAAGGGATTCGGATATTTTGCCTTTATCTCTTTGCGGGCAAACTTCAATGCCTCTGCCTTGCCC
>JBAXON010000296.1:0-3404 GCA_037133255.1 Deltaproteobacteria bacterium | reverse complement strand
CCCCGCTTCGCATCCTGGAAGTTGCTGTCACTTCACGGCAGACCATGAATTATGCCGCTGCCGTGGATGATAGCAATCCCCGCTACTTTCATGACGAAACAGCGGTAGGCATCATCGCGCCACCAATGCTGGCCGTCGCCCTTACGTGGCAGATATGCGGAAGGATTTCAGAATATCTTCAGGCCGAAAATTTTCCATGGGAGCTTCTGCTCACGCAAGTACACTATACCGAGCACCTCGAGTTTCACCGTCCCATCCTGCCGGGTGAACACCTCTTCATCCGGGGGAAGGTGGCGGCCATGATTCCGCGAAAAGCCGGAACTCTAGTAGTATTGAAGTTCGAAGCAAGCGATACCGCTGAGAATCCCGTATTTACGGAACACATCGGCGGCATGATGCGCGGGGTTAACTGTCCTGACGGGGGTGCCGGAGCGCAAGATATCCCTTCCGTTTCCGCGTCGCCCCTGAGCGACAATGTGATCTGGGAAGCTCAACTGTTTGTGGATCCTTTGGCTCCATTTATCTATGATGGGTGCACTGATATACACTTCCCGATCCATACATCCCGCAAATTCGCAAGCGACGTTGGTCTACCCGGTATTATTCATCAGGGAACGGCGACGCTTGCTTATGCAGCAAGAGAAATTGTTAATCGGGAAGCCGGGAGCAATCCGGCTTTATTAAAAACACTTGCCTGCCGTTTTACAGGAATGGTTCTGCCGGGATCGGACATTCATATCCGGATGACCGGGCGACAGACCACGGACAGTGGCGTGCTGCTTTACTTTGATGTTCTGAACGCAGAGGGGAAAAAAGCCATCAGTGACGGATCAGCCTTGCTTGCTATAAAATAATGGGAAACCTATTTTTAAAGATTTAATCATTTTCTTCCAGATAACCCTCAATGTAATCGCGCACGCGATCTTTGGGATGATAGATGCCGAAGTGGCCCTCGCAAAGGATATCCGCATTGAGCGCAAGCAATGTCTGCATTGATTTTTTCCAGGCTTCAATATCGGAACCAAAAGCAACGCTGAATGGTCCGTGAATATCCTGGCCAAAAAGAACACGCTTTCCGCCTCTATCCAAATACACGGCAATAGAGCCTGGAGTGTGACCGGGCGTATGCAGGCAATGTAATTTTTCCTGCCCGAATATTAGTGTTTCTTGGGAGCCAGTCATTTTTCCGTCAACTTTCGTTGGCAGAAAAGTTGTACCATACCAGTTAGCGGCAGTCTTGATAGAATCACCTGTTTCCACAGCATTTGCATCCAGCTCATGAATTAATATTTTCGTACCGTACCACTCTTTAAAGTATGGCGAGGAACCGATATGATCTATATGGCAATGAGTTAAAATCAAATATGAAATATTGGCGGGATTCAACCCCAGCATTTCAATATTGCTGACAATCTGTGCAGAACTTCTACCCGCTCCCGCGTCTATCATCACAAGGTCGGAGGCAAAATCAATAAGGTAAATTGCCGCGTCATCGGCGGAAGTAATGTTGGGCCCGCCGATCAGATAAATGCCTTTAAATATTTCTTCCGTTTTTTTAGACATAAGTTCAGGACTGAAAAGTGCCAATGATTTCGTTAATGTCGTTTATCTTATTCTCAATCAGATAATTTTGCATCCCTTCGATCACATCCAGCGTGGCTCTTGGGTTGATGAAGTTGGCTGTGCCGATTTGTACAGCTTTTGCGCCCACGATTAAAAATTCCAGCGCGTCTTCTGCGGTCATTATACCACCGATGCCGATGACGGGGATGGATACTCTTTGGACTACCTGCCAAACCATCCGCAAAGCTACAGGCTTGATTGCCGGGCCGGATAATCCGCCGGTAATATTTTTCAAATGCGGCGTTCTTGTTTTCAAATCGACGGACATACCAGTAAGTGTGTTAATCAGCGATACGGCGTCAGCTCCTGCTTTTTCTACAGCAGCAGCAATTGCGGCGATATCCGTCACATTAGGAGTAAGTTTGACAATGACGGGAAGATTTGTCTCTGCCTTTACCCGGCGCGTGACTTCGGCGGTAGCTTTGGGATCAGAGCCAAAACTAAGCCCGCCTTTCTTAACATTTGGGCACGAAACATTTACTTCCAGCGCGTGAATGCCTTTTACGGAACTAAGTTTTTTGGCTACTTTTGAATATTCAGTATATGTCTCTCCGTAAATATTGGCGATTACCGCTACATCAAAGTTTTTCAAATATGGCAGTTTCTCGTTAATGAACTCTTCCACACCGATATTCTGCAAGCCCACTGCATTGAGCATACCGCCGGCTGTTTCCATAATGCGTGGAGGCGGGTTACCCAGACGTGGCTTGAGAGAGAGCCCTTTGACGACAATTGCGCCCAGCTTATTTAAGTCAACGTAATCGGCATACTCCTCTCCATATCCGAACGTGCCCGACGCCGTCATCACGGGATTTTTTAGTTTCAGAGATCCGATCTGCACGGCGAGATTTACATCAACTTTTAATTTCTGTTTATTCATAATCATTCCCAAACAATTTGCCGAATATCAAACACCGGCCCATCAGCGCAAACCCTCTTGTGTGTAAGATTGCCTTTGTTATCTTTTATGGTAACCGCGCATCCCATGCAGGCCCCGGTTCCGCAAGCCATCCTCTCTTCCAGCGATGCCTGACAATGAAATTTGCTGCCATGCAATATTTTACCTAGCTTCCTGACCATTGGTTTCGGGCCACAGGTATAAATCATCGTATCCGCCGCGGAATATTTTTTTATGTCTTTTTGAAAAGCATCCGTGACAAAACCTTTCCTGCCTAGAGTTCCGTCATCAGTGCAAATCTGAATATTGTAGCAAAGTTTTTGTATCTTATCCAAACCAACAATGGCATCAGCGGTTTGTGCTCCTAAATAAAATGATATTTCTTGTTTCGATAAACAATCATTGCGGTAAAGTTGCTCAGCCAAAAGCGACAGTGGCGCGATACCAATACCACCGGCGATAAATATTATCTGCTTTTTGCTTTCGTCAATTTCGAAGCTTCCGCCCAGCGGACCGTTTATTTCCACCTGCGAGCTTTTAATCAATCCCGCCAGAATTCGCGTGCCTTTACCGACTACACGATAAAGCAATTCAATTGTGCAGAATTTTTTACTTCGGGAAAAAGAATAAATGCTGATCGGGCGCGACAAGAAAGGATCGGTAAGTCCGGCGATACGAATCATGACAAATTGGCCCGGTAACGGATCGTCAAAAGCATTACCCAGCTTCACTTTCATCAAAAAGAATTCTTTTTGAATTTCTTCATTACTTACGATTTCACCAATGTAAATGTCTTTTGCCATTTCACTCCTGTTTATTATCTACCCGCCCACATAATGAGCGCGTCTTCATGGGTATCGGTATAATAAAGCGGCCTTCTTCC
>JBAXON010000295.1:0-3469 GCA_037133255.1 Deltaproteobacteria bacterium | reverse complement strand
TGCCATTAAGAGATGGCGGTGTGGGGATGGCCAGGAAAATAGGTATGGATATGGCCCTGCGTCTGCTGAAAACAAGTGCTGCTGATAAAAAGCTAATTATAAGTCTTGATGCCGATACGTTAGTTCAAACAAATTATCTTTCTGCAATTAAGAATTCCTTCACCCCGAAAATTAAAACAGCAATCGTTGCTTACGAGCATCAAAAGCCGGAGGATTATGAGGGGCAGGCCGCTATTTGCTGCTATGAAATATTTTTGCGTTACTGGGTATTAGGCCTTAAATACGCGAAATCCCCGTGGGCGTTTCATTCTATCGGTTCAACTATCGTTACATCGACTGATGCGTATCTGCAAGTAAGGGGTATGAACAAACGCGAGGCAGGTGAGGATTTTTATTTTCTCAATAAATTGGCCAAAATAGGAAGCATTGATTATATCAGGGAAACATGCGTTTTTCCGTCCGCTCGATCTTCTACCCGCGTTCCTTTTGGAACCGGTAAGGCAGTACAAAGATTTCTTTCCGGTAAAAACCAAGAGTATCTACTTTACAGTCCCCAAATATTCACCATTATAGCGCATTGGCTGGAGTTTATGGGTAACGCACTGCTAATGAATGAAGATGAAATATTAACAGAGGCCCACCGAATAAATCCGGCATTAAAATCATTTTTAGTTGATAGTCGTTTTGCCGATGCGTGGTCGAAAATTAGCCATAATGCAAAAGAGGAAAAGACACGCAGGCATCACTTTCATGATTGGTTTGACGGATTTAAGACTTTTAAATTGATTAAATATCTTACAAGGACTGTATATCCTCAAATTGATATGTTTGATGCTCTGGCTGAGATTCTAACTCTTATGGGAATGCCGGGATCAAAAATTAGTGCAGGGACAAAAAATCCCAATCTGGAAGAGCAAGTTAAGCTTCTTCAATATCTGCGTAAAATAACGTAACAATGCTCATGAGATCAGAATGAGTATGACGAGGCCACAGGAATTTACAAATCAAAATTTGGGTCCATTTCACGGACATAGTCTCTTATTTGACGTGCCTCTGCCGAATATAAAACAATCTTGTCATAATCAATGCGGACATTGTTAAGATACTGGAGAATCAACGTGTCACCGGATAGAGCCAGAGGCAGGATGCCGGCAAAGAAGAAGCCCATTTTTTCGAATTCCGCCGTCAGGAAAAAGGTGACGGGATCTTGCAGATTCAAAAAGAGCTGAATGGCGGCCACATTTTTCAGACACAGTTCCCGCAGGGTTTTTCGGACTTCATGGCAGACGTTATCTCCGTAGCCAAGCACATGGATTTCCGCACAGTTTTCAGTCATTAGGACATCAGTAAATATCTCAGCTTCGGCGGGAAGGTGCTGTTGACAATCATCGTCCGGGGTAAGAAAGCGGTGGTTCGGCGCGCCGATGTTTTGATACAGATGGGCAATGAGGGGTTGATGCCGGGTCGGAGGATAAAGAGTAAGGGTCGGGGGAGTGTTGAGATACTTGAAGCTCAGGGCGACACTGATCCTTTGTGTTTGGGCCTCAATGCCTTTGAACATCCAGGTCTCGGGGCTGGAAGCAAGCAGGAGGCCGCAATCCAGAATGCCAAAGCGGGCCATACCCCGCTGGGTAAATTCGTGGTTGGTTACGGAGTACACATAAATTCCATCAAGGGGTTTTCCCTTGGGACACTGGAACAAATAGTCGGCGATCCGCTTCATGCATCCTTGACTGCGGTATTCCTGATTCACGAAAACAAAGGTGAATTCTGCTATCCGTGCCTTTGGATAGGGATAAAGCAGGGCGGAATGTCCCATAAAAATATTATCTTCCGTCACGGCGACAGCGGAAAGCAGTTCGTCCGTCTTGTTGAGTTCAATAATCCGTTCCGGATAATAGATGTGATCGTCAAAAAAAGTATAACCATGTGATTTATAGGCACAACGGGCAATCTCTACTGCTTCGGCAGGTTCCATCCTCCTGACCTTATATACAATCTTTTCCCCGATGGGCAGCGCGCTGGAGGGTGTTTTTAGACTTGATGTTTCCCTGGTTTCTGTTTGGGCCAGTTCCTCTGCAGACAAGTATGTAACTATACTCCTTGCTGGCAGATACTTGACCAGGTGCGTTTCTTTGCCACCCATGCCGAGGTTAAGGAAATATACCTCATTCATGTATTTCTTCATGAGAAATACCCCCATGCCGGAGGCCGACATCTTATCGATGTCATCGGAAAGGCAATAATCTGGAATTTGCCCTGGGTCAAAGGGTAAACCTTTTTCTTTAATGGTGATCTTCATACCCAGAGGCACACGCTCACAGATGAGCTCAAAGTTTTCCCGTTCCTCGTCAGTATAAGCGTGCAGTATGACATTGGAGATTGCTTCTTCCGCAGCCAGGTCGATTTGATAAAGATCGTTGACGCTGAACCCAATTTTTTCTGCCATATCCCGAATGACTGTCTGGGCTACATGAAGATAGGAAAGGTCTGGAGGCAGCGACAGTCGCAGTACATCAGTCTGATTCATTTTAAATGTTCCTCTATATTATTTCTTTATTTAAAACTATGCTCTGCGTCAGGAAAAGTTTTTTCTTTCACTTCGGTTATATATTTCTTTACCGCGGTTTTAATTTCTAAATTCAAGTTGGCATATTTTTTTACATGCTTTGGGGTGAATTTTTCAAACATGCCCAGCATATCATTTACTACCAGAACCTGCCCATCACAATGAACACCGGCGCCGATACCAATTGTCGGAATAGAAAGAGATTCGCTTATTTCCTGGGCGAGCTTTTCCGGGATGCATTCCAGTACAACCGAAAAAGCGCCTGCTTCTTCCAAAATTTTAGCATCTTCAATAATTATCTGAGCGGCGTCTTCCTTTTTACCTTGAACTTTGTATCCGCCCATTTGATGAATTGATTGAGGTGTTAAGCCAAGATGCGCCATCACGGGAATCCCCGCCGAAGTAATTTTATGCACAGTTTCCGCGTATTGTTGGCCACCTTCCAACTTCACTGCCTGTGCGTCAGCTTCCTGTAAAAAGCGTCCGGCATTAGCCAGTGCGATCTGGGGTGACATTTGATATGATAAAAACGGCATATCGGCAATGATCAAGGCCTTTCTGGCAGCTCGGGCTACTGCTTTGGTATGGTGAAGCATATCTTCCATAGTAACCGGCAGAGTTGTATCGTAGCCTAAAACAACCATCCCCAAAGAATCACCAACCAAGATCATATCAATATTGCACTCATCCAGGATAGATGATATTTCGTAGTCATAAGCCGTAAGGACTGTAATTTTTTCTCCCAGCGTTTTCATTTTTTTGATGTCGGCTGTTGTTTTACGGCTGACTTTATTTTGTGAGCTCATAATCTATAACTCCTTTCAAAATATTCGATATTATTTTTGCCTGTCGCGCATTCAAAGTGCCTTTTTTTCTGGCGAGATTAACCGTTATCAGCCC
>JBAXON010000294.1:0-3509 GCA_037133255.1 Deltaproteobacteria bacterium | reverse complement strand
CTGGGCCATCTTCACCGATATACCCATGACCAGCGTGCGGCCTAAAATGTCTTCGGCCTGCGGAATGCTCTCTTTAGTATACTGCACCCTGCCTTTATATGATGGATCGGTAAACGGATATTTCTTGGAGTTAGCCGTCGCGCGCGCCAGGAAGTGTTCCCAGTTCGGAACATAATGCCACAGATTTCTTTTGTAGCAGGTAGTATCAACACCTTCAGCGCTGAGCAGATTCTGGAACTTTTGCGCCTGATTTTCATCCGGCAGATTAAACGCTAAAAACGTGGCGGAATCTCCTTCTGGATCGGGCTTTGCGCGAAATCCCACGCCGGGAATCTGCGCCAGTGCATCCATAATAAACTTCTTATTTTTCTTCTGCTCGCCGATTAGATAATCCAGTTTGCGTAACTGCGCCAAGCCTAAAGCCCCTTGCAGCTCATTCATCCTGTAGTTGAAACCAAGAATTGTCCTACCCTCCAAAGCGCGGCTTACCTGCGGATTATGATCATGACCGTGGTCATGATACCATTCCGACCGGTGGTAAAAATCAAGATTATTGGAAATGACCATTCCACCTTCTCCGGTGGTAACAGTTTTAACATAATCAAAGCTGAAAGTTCCCATATCGCCAAAGCTGCCCAGCTTTTTACCTTTGAAGCTGGCGCCGCAACCCTGAGCGTTATCTTCCAAAACCAGCAACTTGTTTCTGTGGGCGACTTCCACTATTTTATCAATGTTCGCGCCCGATCCGCACATGTGCACAGGAATTACCGCTTTGGTATATTGGGTTTTTTTCTTTTCAATTTCTTTGGGATCAAGGTTAAGGGTATCATCAATATCCACCATCACCGGAATTGCGCCTACTTCCAGCACTGCTTCGTAAGTGGCCAAAAATGTAAAAGCGGGCACAAGCACTTCATCACCGGGGCCAACATCCATTGCCCTCAGGGCAATCAGTAACGCGGCCGAGCCTGACGTAACGCCCAGCGCGTAGCTTGCACCGCAATACTTGGCAAACGCCTCTTCAAACTCTCGAACCTTATAAATTCCTTTTCTTTCTTTATCAAAACCATAACGCATCAGAATGCCCGTTTCGAGCACATCCATTACTTCCTTGATTTCTTCTTTACCGATTAATTCTGCTCCAGCCATTTATTCCTCCTTATTTAATTCAATAAAACAATATCTTCTTTCTATGATTTGACTCGGAGAACTTTGCCTAAATCCCGAATCGCCTCGCCCCGCGTATGCTGGGCTTCGCATTCGGGATAATTCGACCAACAAGCTCCAGTTCTCTTTGCTCCTGTAGCTTGGGTCTCATTAAAAAGCTTGCGCGTAAATCGCGATCATATCTTCTTTGGTAACTTTGCGGGGATTATTTTCCAATGGTCTGGCTACAGTCAAAGCCACATCAGCCAACGCTGGAAAATCTTTTACTTTAATACCAAATTGAGAAAGTGACGAACTAATGCCACAATCCTCAATTAGCGCCTCGACAGCGTCGAGGGCTAAATACGCGGCCTCTCGGGCAGGAAGGCCATCAATACACTCTCCCATTGCTTCTGCTACATCCGCAAATTTTTCCAGTGCGCCGGGCAGATTAAAAGCCATTGTCGCCGGCAGCATCATCGTATTGGCCAGACCATGACTGACACCATATTTACCACCTAGCGGGTAAGACAGCGAATGCACGGCCGTAACTCCTGCGTTAGCCAAACCGATACCGGCATATAAACTGCCTAAAAGCATTCTTTCGCGGGCAACGATGTTTTTGCCGTCATGTACGCAGGTGCGTAAATTTTCAGCAATCAGCGCGATTGCTTCGAGTGAAAACATTTCACTCATAGGTGATGCGTTAACCGAGGTGTAGGATTCAATGGCATGACACAAGGCATCAAGACCTGTCTGGGCCGTGGGTGCGGGCGGCAGGCTTAGCGTCAATTCCGGATCAAGAAGCGCCAGCTCCGGGTAAAGATAAGGGCTATTCATCCCTTCTTTCTTTTTGAGATTCTTGCGCACAAAAACCGCGGTAAATGTAACTTCACTGCCTGTTCCGGCAGTTGTGGGGATCATGATTTTGGGCAAGCCCTGTTTGGGAACTTTATTGAGACCAAGATAATCAACCGCGCTGCCTTTGTTGGTTGCCAGCACCGCGATTGCTTTGGCCACATCCATGGCGCTGCCACCACCGATACCGATGACCATATCACATTTGTTTTTTAGAGCAAGCTTAGCGCCCTCATCGGCAAGTTCAATGCCCGGCTCCGGATCAACCTTATCATACACCGTAAATTTAATGCCTTCGGAGACAAGAATACTGGCAACTCTTTCGAGCAGACCCGTTTTGCCAAGATTTTTATCAATAACCACAAGAGGATTCTGTGCGTGCAATTCCTTAATGTGGACGGCAAGTGTTAGCAGCGATCCATTGCCGAAAATAATTTTTTTTGCGCCGGTAAAAGAAAATGTTTTTCTCATAATTTAAACCCTCCATTGGTTTCGACTTTAATTAAGATATTGTTTTGCATTGAATATACACCCCGGAGACTTAACAATCCGGCAAGAAAAACAATGCTTCTATGTCCGTTTTCTATGGGAACTGCTCTGCAAAGTCAAGTTGTTTTGTACCGCTCAAGTTTGCGGCAGATACCACGAATTAGACCTGCCTCGCGCGACAATAGCCCGGCGCGGCTAAAAAAACGTCGCAGATGCATCATCCAGTAGTCATGATTTTCAGGATTGATAAATTCGATATCGGCAAGCAATATTTGAATTTGCCCGTACATCCCTTCCAACTCCGAAGATAGCGCTAATTTTGGTGTTGCCGCAGATGGCGTAGTTGCCACAGATGAGGCAGTAAATATTTCATAGCACAGAATCATCACGGCATGAGAAAGATTAAGGGAAGTGAACTCCCGCGATGTGGGGATGGTCACCACAGCATGACAGAGACGCAATTCCTCATTGGCAAGGCCGGTATCTTCCGGGCCGAAAAGCAGGGCAACCTTATTTTTCTGAGAAATATCGGCAATGCTCTTGCCAATTACCCGGGGCGAGGTAAACGGGCCCCTGGCTTTACCCAGACGGGCGGTTGTTCCTACAATATAATTGAAGCTACCGAGCGCTTCGTTGATACTTTCAGCATACTGGATTTGATCCAGAACATCCGAAGCCAGATGGGTGGAGCGCTTCTGCATTTCTTCCCGGTCAAAATCGGCTGTGCCCACTACAATTATATTACTGATACCCATGTTTTTTGCGGCACGGGCAACTGAACCAATATTACCCGCGTATTTGGGCTTATATAAAACGATGCTGATATTTTTAGTTTTGGCTTTCAATATAATTCCCTTTCATTCCCGATAATTGACTGTGCCGCAATCCTCAATACGCCATTGCGAGCCGACTCTCGGTCGGCGTGGCAATATCGGAATTACGTAAATTCACGAAGCTTTTATAAATCAGTAATTAACGAAATGCACGGAGAATTTATGATGTTATATGGAGCTTTG
>JBAXON010000293.1:0-3525 GCA_037133255.1 Deltaproteobacteria bacterium | reverse complement strand
GTTTCCTAAGGAGTGTTCCGGGTTTTGTTGTTGATTTACCTCTTTTTTGATACTGAATACGGACAGGTTTGAGAATCCTGTCGATGGTTGACGGAGATATGGTCGAAAGAGCCTTGATAATATCTTCTGCCAACTGGCCGAAATGCCCGCTGTATTTAGGCAGCCACAAGGGCAAAATGGCTTTGAGTCTTTTGGAACAGGGAAGATTAGCTGTCAGCCATATCTGCTTAAGCGGCCGAATAACAGCATCTTTATTGTAAACGGCAGGCTTTCCTCTTTTCTTCGTCTTGGGTTTTGTAAAACGCTTATAACCTCTTAATCGACGGATCGCATGTTTCCGATGGTAACCACAAACGGCGCAACATTCATCGATTATAATAGTCTTTTCTTTACGGGATGCTTCCTTATAGCGCTTATGAATGGCCTCAAAATACTCTTGTTTAGACTTTGGACTCATATATATACCTCCGTTTCCGAACCTATTTTCGGTAACATCGGTTTATGAGTCAACGTACCTCTTTTATCAACCTCTTCGGTAACATTTTATTTGACGCAATTCGTACGGTCTATATTCCGTTGACATGTAATACCGACTTTCGTATAGTTCAACAATGAATAAGCAATATCTAATCGCAAAGACACTCACCGGAGAAATTGTTTCAAGCACAGAGACAATCCTGCTGGTGGATGATGATAAGATGGTACTGTCAGTGAACAAAGACCTTCTGGAATCTATAGGATACAAAGTACATGCGGTCGGCAACGGTCAGGAGGCTATTGCTGTCTACATGAAGAAAAAAGACAAGATCAACCTGGTTATTCTGGATATGATTATGCCGGGACTTTCCGGTCCAGATACGTTTGATCGTCTCCGGGAGATCAATCCAAGTGTCAAGGTTCTTCTATCAAGTGGTTACAGTATCAACGGCAAAGTACAGACCATCATGGATCGTGGCTGCAACGGATTCATCCAGAAACCATTTAAGCTGGAAGAACTATCGAGCAAGGTCAGGGAGATGTTATTAACTTAGGCTAAAGCGAAGCCTCGTGCCTTCAGTGCCCGCGACCTTCACCGCGTAGCGGATAGTCCGCACCCTGCTTGAGGCAGCAGGCGAAACTGATTTTAAATACTATTGGGATTAATATGTATAGCTGATCGCAGCTCCGGCAGAAAATCTGTCCGCATATCGGCCTTCAGCATTAAGATGGAATCCCTTGAAAAGGGGAATATCAATTCCGGCAAATCCTCCGACAATAGATTTATTCCGAATCGAAACATTTCCTGCAGCGTACTCAATGCCCGGAATATTTTGATCGAGCGATGACTTGGCTTCGGAATAATAAACATAAGGGCCGGTGTATAATTTTATATCCAGTGGAGCTGTCAACTGGAACCCCATGCCAAAATTAATATCCCAGAGATTTTTGATCTTGAGATCTGCTGTATAAGGTGTGCCGCTGGAACTTCCCGAAATACTATCCGTATAGTCATTAAAATGATATGTTCCCTGGACAAAAGCTCCAATCCCGAATATTTTACTTATCGGATAAAAGCCCTTTGCTCCCAGAGTCCCAAAAAACTTCCAGTTCTCTGCAAAATCAAGTTTGCTGGTTGTGGTTAAAGCAGCTGTAGAATTGAAGCACTCGGAAATTTTCAGGTCAGCCACTCCAATGCGTCCATATATTTCCCACATATTATTTGCGCCGTAGGCCACTTGCGAATAAATTGAATTCTGCCTGATTAAATGATCATTATCATTTTTGAATGTATCTTCGGAATAAAAGTAACCGATGGCGGTATTTACCCCTCCTGCTTCTTTAGAGACAGTTTGCGGCGGACCGAAAAGTCCTGTGGCCATGGCTAATGTGTCAAATATAAGAATTATTAGTACTGCCAGTATAAATATTTTTAAATTATTCGTAAGGATTTCTCCTTTCTGCTGGATTTTAATTATTTAGTCCCTGCCTTATCCGCGACGGGGGTGCTTGTTTCTTCGGTCTTGAATATTAATGATCTTGCCTTACGCGACTTTACTTTCTTTAGCCGGTATTGAATGTAGGCATCTCTCACTGCCACGTAGGGATCAATGGCTGCCTCTTGAAGAGACTCATAATCACCAATTCTCAACGATGTGCTATTGACTATCTCGTATGACCTGACACCCATTCCTGCATACCAGGGATAAACATAGGAAACGGGATACATGAAATAATCGCCCGCTATATCCACGCTATCCCTCGGGCTCGATGGCCCCAGTATCGGCCAAACAATATAGAAGCCGTGCCCTACCCCATAGACGCCCAGGGTTTGGCCCAGATCTGTATCCTGCTTTTGGAGATCAAGTTCTTTACCTGATGAAGGATCCAAAAGCCCCCCGACTCCCCAAATCGTATTGATGCCAAAACGGCCGAATTCACTTGCCGCGCCGCTGAAATCGGCCTGAAGCAAACAACTCAGAAATCTCACCGGGAAGCCCAGATTGAAAAAGAAATTCTTCACGCTGATCAGCGCTGGTTCTGGAACAACGGCTTTATATCCCTGAGCGACAGGTTTTAATGCCCAGAAATAGAGTTTATCGTTAAAGTAGTACATTGCTCTATTGAGCGGTTCAATGGGGTCGGCAATCTCGATTCTTTCTTCCTTAAATGTATCATCATCATAATCGAAATTATCATTATCACTAACTGATTTAGGTTTAGCCTGAGCGTCGGTTGCCTGTTGCCCGGAATCGGCGACAAGCAAGACGGTTTGGGGCGAAATATCGGGTTGTGTAACAGCAGATGTTGACCGCTGATTGTGAGCACAACCCACCGCGAGAAAAGCGCATAATAGAGCTACTAATAAATACGATTTCATAAGAGTGGATCCCTTAATGTTCTTTAACCTTTTTTCTCAAAATTTCCAACAACTGTTCCGGTGTCTTATTGCCGAGTATATCATTGAACTGCGTGCGATAATTCTGCACAAGGCTCACATTTTCCACAACAACATCATATACTTTCCATTTACCGTCCTTCAGTGTTACTCTATAGAATATAGGAATTTCTTTGGAAGAGGTAACAACTTTCGTCTGAATTTCGGCCTGATTATCAGAGATCATATTTTCTTTATAGAAATCAACCTTTTCATCGGAGTAGTCAAGGATTTTATCTATATACGCCTTTTCCAAAACCTGTTCAAAAAGAACAACAAATTCTGTCTGCTGAGCGGGGTTGAGCTTAGTCCAGTTACGCGCCAAAGTCCGTCTGGAGAATTCAACTTCATCGAACATGCCCTTGTAAATTACACGAAGCTTCTCTTTCTTGATTTCTTTGGCTGATGGTCCTTTGAGCTTTGAATCACGCAATACATCGAGTACTTTCTTAACATTTGCCTCAACTGTGGCCATTGGCGCTCCGGCATAAACCGGCATGGAAAACACAAAGAGTATTAATATAGTTAATGCCGCAAATTGCTTTTTCATTGGTTATCCCTCCTGATTGAATTGATATTTATTTATTTTTTACTTCACCAAACGCGTACTT
>JBAXON010000292.1:0-3536 GCA_037133255.1 Deltaproteobacteria bacterium | reverse complement strand
TGGCTGAGGAATGTCGAATGCCCCTTTGCTACGGGGGTGGTGTAAAATCAGTTGAGCAAGTAAAAAGAATTATCGGGTTAGGCGTCGAGAAAGTAGCAATCAGTTCCGCTGCATTAGAGAATCCAGCGCTTGTGAGGGCAGCCGCTGATCGGGTTGGGAACCAGAGTGTAGTTGTGGTTTTAGACGTTAGAAAACGCCTCATTGCTAATAAATATGATGTTTTTATACATAACGGAAAAATGAAAACAGAAAAAGATCCTGTTGCGTTGGCAATGCAAATGGAAAGCCTCGGGGTGGGTGAAATCGTTATAAATTCAATCGATCATGATGGTGTTATGAAAGGTTATGATCTTGCTCTGGTTGAGAAAATACGAGAGGCGATAAACGTGCCGCTAACGGTGCTTGGGGGAGCTGGCACGCTTCAGGATATTGGCCAGTTAATTAGTAAGTATGGGATTATAGGGTGTGCCGCCGGGAGTCTATTTGTATTCAAAGGTATGTACAAAGCAGTCCTAATCAATTATCCAAACAGGGGAGAGAAAGACGCACTCATTGAAAACAATTACATCTTTTCCAACTAATATAATGAGGTTAACGTAATGTTTGCAGGAAAGAAACTATTAATAACCGGTGGTACCGGTTCATTCGGCAATGCCGTTTTGAGCCGTTTTCTTAATACAGCCATAAAAGAAATTCGCGTTTTCAGTCGTGATGAGAAAAAGCAGGAAGATATGCGGATAGAGCTGAATAATACCAAGGTTAAGTTCTACATCGGTGATGTTCGCGATTACGACAGTTTGAATTTTGCCACGAGTGGCGTTGATTATATTTTCCATGCGGCAGCATTAAAGCAGGTGCCATCCTGTGAATTCTATCCAATGGAGGCTGTACGCACGAATATTCTGGGTGCGGAGAATGTATTAAATGCAGCGCTTGCCAACAATGTAAAAAAAGTTATTCTGCTTAGTACCGATAAGGCTGTATATCCGATCAATGCTATGGGAATTTCCAAGGCAATGATGGAGAAACTGATGGTGGCCAAATCCAGGGTGACGGATGACGGTAAAACAATACTTTGCGGTACGCGTTATGGAAACGTAATGGCCTCAAGAGGTTCGGTTATCCCGCTGTTTGTCAAACAGATCAAAGAGGGGAAAGCGCTAACGGTCACAGATCCCAATATGACTCGTTTTCTGATGTCTTTAGACGATGCAATTGATCTGGTTATTTATGCTTTCCAGCACGCCCGTCAGGGTGATATCTTTGTCCAAAAAGCACCAGCTTCCACAATTGGTGACCTGGCGATTGCCCTTAAAGAAATATTTAAAGCAGACAGCGAAATAAAAATAATCGGTACACGGCATGGGGAAAAGTTATATGAAACGCTGTTGACTAGGGAAGAGCTTGCCAAAGCGGAAGATCTTGGAGGATATTACAGAATCGTACCTGATGATCGGGATATGAATTACAACAAATACTTTACGGAAGGTGTGGACAAACTGTCCTCTATGGAAGATTATAATTCCCATAACACCCAAAGGCTTACTATTAAAGAGGTAAAGGGGAAATTACTAAAATTGGATTATATTAAACAGGAGCTCGCTTCGTGGTAAATAAATTCCGGACAGTACTGGTCACCGGTGCCAAAGGATTTATTGGGAAAAATTTGCTTGAAGCTTTATCCCGGCAAAAGAATATTAAAGTTTATGGATTTGATGTTGATGAAGACATATCAGTATTTAAATCAGCTTTGCGGAAAGCCGATATAATTTGTCATCTGACTGGAGTAAATCGGCCGGAAAAAGAAGAAGAATTTGCAATTGGGAATACAGATTCCGTAAAAGATATTATTTCTTTACTTGAAGAGATGCAGCAAACGCCGGCAATTATTTTCACGTCTTCAACTCAGGCGGCAATGAATAATCCCTACGGCAAAAGCAAAAAGGCGGCGGAAGATTTACTTTATGAGTATGGTAAAAAAACAAGTGCTGCTGTTTATATTTATCGCCTGACCAACGTTTTCGGTAAATGGTGCCGGCCGAATTACAATTCCGTTGTTGCTACCTTTTGCCACAATATTGCCAATCATCTCGATATTAATATCTCTGACAGAGCCAGGGAAATTGAACTTATTTACATTGATGACGTCATTGATAGTATTTTAAGCGTTATAAAAAATTGTTCTGAAGCTACGCCGAGACAATATCTGAGTGTAAGTCCCTCATGGAAAATTAATTTAGGGGATCTTGCCGACAGGATTTATCAATTACGCGAAATGCGCCAATCTCTCAATATTCCTGATATGGCGGATAATTTTACAAAATGTTTATATGCAACCTTTCTATCTTATCTCGATAAAAAAGATTTCTCCTATAATTTAGAAAAAAGAATTGACGAAAGAGGAACTCTGGCCGAGCTTATTAAATCCAGTCATCTGGGGCAGATATTTGTCTCGAAAACTTATGGTAAAGCAGTCAGAGGCAATCATTATCACAACACTAAAGCGGAAAAATTTTGTGTAATTCAGGGGGAAGCCATAATCAGATTTCGTCATATCCTCTCCAGTGAAATTACAACTTATCATGTTTCCGGTGATGATATGAAGATTGTCGATATACCGCCCGGATATACTCATTCCATTGAAAATCTTTCCGATGGTGAAATGATCGTCCTTTTCTGGGCGGATGAGATTTTTGATCCTGATAAACCGGATACCTATCATGAAGAGGTGTGAAAAATGAAAGTTTCAACGATAATAGGCACAAGGCCGGAAATTATTCGTCTGTCAAGGGTTATGGTAGCGCTGGATCGTTATGTTGAGCAAGTTATAATCCATACGGGACAGAATTACGATTATGAGCTTAATCAAGTTTTTTTTGATGATCTTGAGATTCGCAAACCCGACCACTTTCTGGAAGCGGCGGGGAAGTCACCGGCGGAAACAGTCGGCCTCGTCATCGCGAAGGTGGATGAGGTTCTGGCTGCTGAAAAACCCGATGCTGTTCTGATTCTCGGTGATACGAACAGCTGCCTGGCGGCCTATCCGGCTAAGCGGCGCAAGATTCCCGTCTTTCACATGGAGGCCGGGAATCGCTGCTTTGATCAGCGCGTCCCGGAGGAGATCAATCGTAAAATCGTAGATCATATCAGCGACATCAACATGCCGTACAGTTCGATCGGCCGCGAATATCTGCTGCGCGAGGGGTTGCCACCTGATCGCGTGATCAAGACGGGCAGCCCCATGTTCGAGGTGCTTCACTACTACATGCCAAAGATACAGAGGTCAGAGGTCAGAAGTCAGTTAAAGCTCAAAGACAAAGATTATTTTGTGGTGAGTTGCCACCGGGAAGAAAATATTGATGATGAAAACAATTTCCTGGGGCTTATCGATATATTGCAAGGATTGGTTGCGTCCTACGGAAAACGCATCATCGTGACCACACATCCCCGCACGCGAAAACGTATCGAGCAAGAAGGCGTTACATTGTCGCCACTCGTTGAACTGCATAAGCCATTTGGGTTGATCGACTATGTAA
>JBAXON010000291.1:0-3537 GCA_037133255.1 Deltaproteobacteria bacterium | reverse complement strand
GGTAGAGTGCTACCTTGCCAAGGTAGACGTCGACGGTTCAAATCCGTTCGCCCGCTCCATTTGATTTGTGGCGGCATAGCCAAGTGGCTAAGGCAGCGGTCTGCAAAACCGTTATTCCCCGGTTCAAGTCCGGGTGCCGCCTGGAATCACTACATAATTTCCCTGTATATTTTCCATTCCCCATTTATCTTTTTTAGCTCTAATTTCTTTTTACCACTACTTTTTAGTGTTGAAGAGTTGTAGTGTTGGATAAATGTTGCCGTGGCAGTATTTCCCTCAGTGGATATGCGTAAATCATCGGCACGAATGTCTATAATTTTAGAATACTTCCGCACGCCGGCTTTATGGGCAACCCAATCATTTAACTTCATCCCTTTAGATTCGAAGTTTGCCGCATAACAATTGCGGTATGTTTTCATGTCACCGGACTTCCAACTGTGCACCCATTTATTTACTAAATCCCGCACAGGATCGGTGGAAGGTATTTTTGATGGATCGTCAATTTGGGTCAATTGCTTATTCCGGATAGCCAAATTAGTTACATCGTCGATAATCTGCCATTTATTATTAATTTTTTCTAAGACCAATTTGTTATACGAGCCCTGAAAGGAGTTATCGCTGTTCACTGAGACAATTTGATCAAACAGAATCACGGCGTTATTATCCTGCTTTAAAATGGAAACATCCCTGGGCTGTAAAACAAAATGTTTGTTTAAAAGTTTTATTGATTTAAATTTGCTGATCAGTGCTTCTCGTTTTTTCCCTGTTATTTCTGCACCCTGCAAATATAACGAATCAATTTTTTTTATGTCACCTTCAGTCAACGCTTTATTCCACGACAATAAAATGCTTTCCAGTTCATCTTTAGCCGGTGAAACTTTATTGGGAGTGACCCAGGTTATCGCTTCAGAAATCACCACAGGTGTTTTATTAAAAAAGATGAGATCGGAAAGACGCTGCAAGTCGCTATCGCTTAAAACAACACAACCATTTGATTGTGAAGGTAAAAGCTTTTTGGTAGTGCCGTGAATCCAGATGTTATATCCGTCACGTCCGGCTATTTTATCGGAAAGTGTGGGGTAATCCAAGGGGAAGGCAAGTGAACCATAAGTTTCGCGTGGTCCGGGATTACGCAAAATTTTTGTCGCGAAAAAAATACCGTTAGGGGTTTTAGCGTCACCGGAAACTTGTTTTGCGCCCGGCTTTTTACCTGTCGAGCAAGTAGCTTCAAACACTTTGGAAAAGTTTCCATTTTTATGAAAAACGTACATTCTCTGTGATTGTTTATCAACAACAATCACATAACCGGAAGCCAAAGAGAGTATCGAGTCAGGTATTTTTTCTGAAAAGGGCAATAAATTCGCTAATGACACTGCAGGTAAGAGAGATAGCAAAATTAAAATTAACACATAAGGGCGTAGCAAAATTTTGATCATCATGGCAAGTAACTCAACCTTAATAATTTTAGTAAATAAAGATGCGCTTTCATAACAAATACTTTGTTGCCATTCAAGTTTTTTATTTTTGGTGATCGAAATTTGTATGTTTGTGAATTTTGAATCAAGCAGAAGATCTAATAAAGTTTGTAATAAATAAGCAACAAAATTTGGAGCTTACGATATAATATCTTGCAATAATTTAAAAATCTTGATAAAAAATAAAAACATAAGAAAAAAATCAGGGGGATTTTTTGGCTGGCATAAACGATATCAATTCTACAGAAAAACTACTTAATGTCATAAGAGGAAAAGATAAGGAGTCTTTTGCTTCAAAAGGAAAATCTGCCGTTCCTCTGTTCACAAAAAAACCTGGGAAAAAAACAAATCTCACCTTGCCTAAGTTGTTTTTTAATAAAAAGCGTTATACTGTAGGAATAGATATCAGTGAAGAATTTATTGGTCTGGCCAAGACAAAAAACTCTTCTGATGGCAGACCTTTGTTAGTTGATCATAAAATCATCAAATATGATCATTTGACATCTAAAGATTCGGTAGAATTCAAGTCACTTTTGAAATCTTATCTGATAGACTTTTGTGGTTCCCTAACTAGCTGCAATATCTGGACGATGATATCTGCCACTGATGTTAATGTCAATCATATCAAAATTCCACGCGTGCCCAGAAAACAACAGGAAAATGTTATTTACTGGACGGCAAAAAAAGAAAATCCGGTTGATGAGAAAGAATTCGTTTTTGATTTCGAAATGCAGGGTGAAATTTCTGATCAGGGTATTCCCAAATATTTGGTCATGGTTTACACGGTTCCAAAATTTGAAGTTGATAAAGTTAAAGCATTTTATACGGAAATGGGAATAACCCTTTCAGGAATTTCAATTGCTCCTTTTGCTATTCAAAATATGTTTTGCACAAAATGGATGAAGGTTAGCGAAGAAACATTTGCCAGTTTATATATCGGCATTGATTTTTCCCGTATAGACATTTACAATAAAAAAAATCTAGTGATCACCAGAGGCATCAAGACAGGCATCAACAGTATGACGGAAGAAATTGCTGAAGCAATTGGGGGAAAAGCAGATAAAGCCAATGTGAGCAGAGATGAGGCAAGAAAGATACTGTTTAGCCTGGGTGATCAGGATGCGAGTGAATTGGGACAAACCGACATCGGCTTCGATTTAAAAGATGAAGACAAATTTAAGATGATCATTCCGGTATTGGAAAGGTTATCCAGGCAGATAGAGAGAACGTTAGAACATTACGTATCTACCATCGGAACCTCAAGAGTTGAAAAGCTATATATTTCATTAGTGATGAATGTTTATGATCCTATGTTAAATTATATTAGTGATCAGTTAGGCATAAAAGCAGACTATTTAGATCCTTTTGGGCAGCAGTTCGCATACGCGGCAGCGGATTCAATGAAGCTTTCCGAAAAAGTTTCGCTGGTTACCGTTTTGGGACTTTCTTTTTCCGATAACAGTCGCACACCTAATGCTATTTTTAATTACCGGGAAAAAAACAGGGAAATGACTGTAAAGCGAATAAACAGAGGGATATTTGCGTCATTTGCAGCAGCCCTGATTATTTGCTTTGCCTTAATCACCTATCAAATTATGGAAGCTACAAATCAGAGCATACATTTGAAGGCGCTGAAAAAAGAATTATCTTTATACGATCCTCTTTTATCAACGGAAAAAATATCCACCTTGATGAAGGAAGTAAAGGCCAACAAGCAGATTTCGCGTCAATACGCGCAAAAACATCTTGATGTGGCAACTATAGGCGAAATTAGCGTGCTGACGCCGGATAACATACATTTGATCAGCCTAAAAATAAATACAGGGAATAGTACGCCAAAGGAAAATCCCGATAAAGCAGCAAAAGAAATCAACGATGATGTAGTAATAGAAGGTGTTGTAAGTGGTGAACGCGATATGCTGGATTCGTTTTTGGCGCAGTATGTGATGAAACTGGAGAATTCTCCAATGTTACGACAGTTTTCAGTACAGAAGAGCAGCATTATGAAAATGAAAAAAGGTGAAGTCCTTTATTTTACATTAAGTGGTAAAATAGGTTAGCG
>JBAXON010000290.1:0-3557 GCA_037133255.1 Deltaproteobacteria bacterium | reverse complement strand
TCAGCGCCAGCTCCAGATTCCCGATCACCGCACCAAGTTTGTTATTGAAGTGGTGGGCAATGGCTCCGGCCATGCGGCCCAGGCTTTCGGACTTCTGAAGTTGCCGGTTTTGGACTTCGATTATTGCCTTCTCCTCTTCCGCCTGCTTGCGCTTGCTGATGTCTTGAATGGTTGTCAGTAAACAATTTTCATTGTTAATGCTCATCATGACAACATTGAATAATCCATATCTCAACAACCCGTCTCCTATACTGATTTCCATTTCGAGGTTTTCGACGAGACCATTTTTGTTTAGTTCACTGTAAAAAGCCGCTCTTTGCTTTTCTGTAAGAAATCCGCCTTCTACGGCCGTATATCCGATAACTTCATGACGCTTACGTCCTACAAGCCGAAGGAAAGCATCACTCACTTCAACAACTCTGCCGTCTTTTATTGCAGTTATGACTGTGGGAATTGAATTTTGCAGGAAAGCTTTGGTGAATTTCTCTGAATTTATCTTTGCCTGTTCGATTTGCTCAAGACGCAGGCAGTTGAGTTCTTCGATCAGTTGTTTCTTGGTCTTTCTTTCATCTTCCATGGTGGCCTTTTAATAAATATAGCGCATTCTAAAAAGCAATAAAAACAAGTGTAGCACAATAACATAATCGATCGTTTTGTCAACTGTCCGAATGGGCATTGCAAGAAGGACAGTTGTTCATTGAAGTAATGATATTGAGTTAATAGAATAATATACTTATTTTCGTCAACCTGTCAGGTGGCCATTATTAGAACACATTACTCGTCTTTTTATAATACTTCGCCCACTTCGAGTCTATCTGACTCTGAATGGCTGCTATCTGCTCAATTGTTATTACTCCTAATTCAGAATTGGAGTGAAGATTGCCAGTTGTTAGCGGCATAGGGTTTGATCCACTACGTTACTATACAAGCGGTTTTTTCTGGGCATCTAGTGTATCCCGAACCACCCTGGCGAGTTCCTTCCTGGCTAAAGGCTTTGTAAGATAGGCTCTAATTCCCAGAGATTTGGCCTGCTCTTCCGTATCGGATTCACGAATTCCTGAACACAGGATGATGGGAATATCCGGGCGAATCTTCAGAATTTTCCGGGCAAGAACAATCCCGTTCATTTTAGGAAGAGTCATGTCGGTGATGACCAGATCGAAACTCTGAGGTTTTGTGTGGAACAAATCTTGTGCCTCCACACTGCTCATGACACCAGTTACTTCATAACCGAGGCCAGTAAGTATATGCGTGCCAACATCAACCAGGGTAGGTTCATCATCCACAAATAGGATTCGTTCTGTACCGCCAATTATGCTACCAGACATCTTTCCGATTGTAGCTTCTTCCTGGATGATCCTCGGCAGACAGACATTGAAGGTTGTCCCTTCATCAATTTTACTTGTGACATTGATAAAGCCACCATGGTTCTTAACTATCCCATAGACAACCGACAGGCCAAGGCCAGTACCTTCATCTATGGATTTTGTAGTGAAAAAGGGATCAAAGATCCGATGGATATTATCAGTATCGATGCCATGTCCGCTATCGCTGACAGTCAATTTGATGTATGGCCCCGGTTGCAGATCAGGAGTACTTTTGAGGTCGCCCTGGCTAATTTCTATGTTGGCAAGTTCTACCTTCATGATACCGCCTGTCCGCTTCATGGCATGCGTGGCGTTTGTGCATAAATTCATGATTATCTGGTGCATCTGAGTGGGATCGGCCATAATGTTACAGGTTTCTTTTGTTAGCTGCTGTTTGATCTCGATTGTTGCCGGAATTGATGCCCGGAGAAATTTGACGGCTTCTTTCAACAGGAGGTTGATGTTTAAAAGTTTCTTCTCCTGGCTATCCTTTCGGCTAAAAGTCAGGATTTGTTTGACCAGGTCTTTGGCGCGTTCGGCACCATTTAGTGTCTCTTGCAGATACTTTTTCCGAGTGTTATTTTGATCTTCCTCCATGGCCATTTCCGCGTAGCCGATGATAGCCCCCAGAATGTTATTGAAGTCATGGGCAACGCCTCCGGCCATAGTTCCAATGGCCTCCATCTTCTGAGACTGGAAGAGTTGTTTTTCCAGCCTGGCCTTCTCCTCCTCGGCATGCAAGCGTTTAGTGATGTCGGTCATAAAATTCAGCGTGGCTGGTTTTTCATGCCAATTTATCAAGACGGCATTTAACTCTACCCACCGGATGCTGCCGTCTCTATGCAAAACCCGAAAAGAGTAGATATTAGGAAGATCCTTGCCCCGCATTCGCTTAATATGTATGCCGATAACCATTTCTCGGTCATCCGGGTGAATGAAATCAATAAATGATTTTGACTTGAGCTCCTCGATGGAGTAACCTAACTGCGTGGCAGTTCTAGAATTGAGAAAAACCAGATTACCATCCTGAGCCACAAAAATGGCCTCGTGAGCATTCTCAAAGAGATTTCGGTAGCGCTCTTCGCTTTCTCGCAGCTTATCTTCCGTCCGCTTCCGTTCGGCGATCTCGTCACTCAACAGCTTATTTATTTCTACAAGTTCCCGTGTCCTTTCCTGCACCTTGCTATCAAGGTTTTTATGGGATTCGCGTAGCTCATTTTCCATACACTTGCGCTCGGTGATGTCCTCGATGGCCAGGAGGATGATCCGCTCTTTGCTCAACACTTCTTGAATTTGCTGGGCATTCAAAAGCATTATGCGCCTGCCGATGGTGTTGAAATTGTGTTCAACCTCGTAGTTTTGAAAGGTTGTGTGTTGGGGAAGGATAGTTTCCAGTAGTTCCCGCAGCGCGGGGATATCCCACTGTTTATTACCCAAGGTATAGATAAACTTTCCCACGGTATCTTCGGGGCTTACTTTGAAGAATTCATAGAAGGAATGGCTGGCGGTGACCACCCTTAAATCTTGATCCAGAACGATTAAGGGATGCCGCACGGTGTTGATCATGCCCTCGGCGTATTTGTGGGTTTCTATATCTTCGGATATTTTAATTGCTGCCAGTTCTATAAGTGCCCTTTCCAGCGCACCTTCCTGCAGCTTGCTAGCGGTGATGTTGCTCATCACGATACGGCAAGTAGGCACGCCATCGGTATCCCTCGCGGCGATCGTATCCAAACGAACCCAAAATGTCGATTCATCCTCTTTCACCATCCGTAGTTCGTATACCTGCGTTTCACCGGCCTGCCCCGAGCCTGCCGAAATGGTCTCAAAGAGCTGTTTGTGTTGCAGGTAGTAGATGTCCATATCTGCGGGGAGAATAAATCGGTGTAAGGGTTGCTTGACCAGTTCCCTTCTCGCCACGCCAAACATTTTGGCGGCGGTGAGGTTGGCCTCGAGAATGAACCCTTTTTCGCTTAAGGTGAAATAGCCTACCGGCGCCAGATCGTAGAAGTCGAAAAAGCGTGCCCCCGCGACGTCCAGTTCCGCCTGCGCGCGGAGCAGTTCCTCGTTTTGCAGCTCCAGTTCAACCTGATGCACCTGTAATTCTTGGAGTGTCCGCTTTATGACTGCTGGCGACATTTTTTCGATGTTTCCCGGCGGCAGGGCGGCTTTCTCTCTGGTGATCTTTTC
>JBAXON010000289.1:0-3579 GCA_037133255.1 Deltaproteobacteria bacterium | reverse complement strand
GATCCCTGGTTTTCCGTTCGTAAAGTTCGGGGCGAGGAATGTCCCCACAAAAGTTTCTCCGGTATCAAAATGCCCGTCAAAGTACCACCATTCGAAGGGACGTTTGCCAGTAATTGTATGGTGTGCTCTATCCTGAGCATTGGGCTGGTTCTTGCCCCAATCCAGATAGGAGCTGCTTTTGCCAATACTCTCATCTGGCTTAGGCAGATGCGTGCAGGAAGAAGTTGTAAAGACAAACAGGATAGCAAAAATAATTGCCACAAGCAAATCTGAGGCATGGCATTTTTTGCGGCTCGCATTGTGCAGCGAAAAATCAACGTGGAAACGCAGCATATTCTTACCTCGTTTCTTTTCTTTCCTGTTCAATAAATTTCAGCGTATTGTTGACGCTGAACATGCCAGGAAAAGAAACATAGCTTTTATATTTTTCTTTCAGTGCTTTCTGTTTTTCTTTATTGCCAATCGCATCGCCTACCGCGACAAAATAATCTCTCATAGCAACAAGCGCGTTTTGATCGGCAACAGGGCCGTGACCGGGGACTAATGTCTTTATGAAATATTTTTTAGATAGCGTATTCAGAACGTTAATCCATGAAGCAACTTTAGTTCCGCTTTTGGGTAGAACTGCCGGATGCATATTATTAAAGACCAGATCGCCGGTTACCAGAAGCTTACGATTTTCAAAATAGACCACCACATCATTCCATGTATGCGCCCTGCCGGTATTATATATATGCACGGTTTCGCTGCCGATCTTCAGCACTTTTTCTTCTCCCGTTTTTATCGTGATATCAGGATACCTGCTGGCTTTGCCGGCATCATCCTGCCACTGCTTTTTTGAATACTTGCCGGCAATAATCTTTGCCGGCTGGTAAAGAGGATTGCCGCCTACATGATCAAAATGGTCATGAGTATTGACGATGATAATGTCTTCGGCGTCGACTTTTTCTCTGAGAGTTTCCGCGGCGCCCCGCATTTTGGTATCTACAACAAGCGCGACAGAACCATCTTCTGAGGTAAGGACAACAGAATTGCCGCTACCCAGGTAAATTGTCAATTGCGGATCATATTGGATTTTCTCTACCTTCATAAAGCTTTGGTATGATTGCCAAAGATAAATGCCGCCTGCCGCAATGGCAACCACAATAAATAAACCAACTACTTTCAGAATTTTTTTCATATTTCCTCCCTGAAAACTTAATAATTTATGTTGATGCCGAAAAATCATCGGCAGAAACTATGCTGTTTGATTCAGGGCATACTAAAGATTAGAAAAATTTAAGTCAAGACAAAAAAACAGACGATAGTTCTTTGATTTAGAAATGGAATTGATGTATAGATTTCGCACGGAGGCCTTATGATAACGAAACAGGAAATAATAGCTGAAGCAATGCGTCTGGGATTTGCCGATATCGGTTTTACTGATGCCGAGCCTTTTGCATCTCAGAAAGAATACCTGCTTGCGCATCAGGAAGAATATGGCTGGGCAGAAGCAGTCGGTTTCAGTCTGCTTGACGGAACTGACCCCAAGCACTTTCTTCCAGAAGCAAAATCTGTCATTGTACTGCTGATGTCATATTTTGAAGAGGCGTTTCCTCCCACAATGGAGAGTCATTTTGGCCGCTGTTATCTTGATGATGACAGGATGACCAAAGATGGTCTGGCGCTTAAAATTAAGGCCTTTCGACAGTTCCTTAAGTTAAATGATGTGGATTCCAAAGTGCCCTTCAACCTGCCGCACCGGCTTTCTGCAGCGCGTGCAGGCCTGGGAACTTTTGGGAAAAACTGTCTTTTTTACGCGCGGCGTGTTGCCCGCACCAGTTCTTTTGTCTTTCCCATCGCCCTGGTTGTCGACAAGGAATATCCTCCCGATGAACCGAACATCGCTATCGGTTGTCCTGATTGGTGCCGCAATGCTTGTGTGGCGGCATGCCCTACCCGTGCGCTCAAAGGTGATGGGAAAATTGATCCGCGCCGCTGCATCTCTTTTTTAACGTATTATGGTGATGGGCTCACACCCCTTGAACTACGCGAACCTATGGGGATGTATGTTTATGGCTGTGACCGTTGCCAGAATGTTTGTCCCCGCAATATTCCCTGGATAGCTGAAGAAAAAAAGTCCAATCCACGCGTGGCAGCCAAGGCGCCAAACTTTGATCTTGCCAGTTTGTTACGTATGGACAAGTCATATTTTACTCAAAACATCTGGCCGCACATGTTTTATATGTCTGCAGATGATCTCTGGCGCTGGAAGATGAACGCGGCGCGTGCCATGGGCAACAGCCTGAATCCTGCCTATGTTTCCGATCTTATCCGAGCATTTCAAGAAAATTCTGATGAGCGTGTACAGTGTATGATTGCCTGGGCGCTGGGAAGAATTGGCGGCGAGGAAACAGAGGCGGCGCTGGAGAAGTTTCTTCCGGGATCAAGCGGCACCGTCAAAGAAGAAATTGAACAGGCTCTGAACAAATAGTTTATTCCGAGTTGAACAAGGGGTTATCCCACTGAAGCGGGATTAAAACAACCCCTTGTTCTGTTTGGATTGTCACATGCACTGCCTTGAATTAACTATGAAAAATGCGTTTGTTACATAGTCCGATAGGGGGAATCCAGTTATTTGGGCATGTTATGGATTGCCGTCTGCACGGGAATGGCATATTGTTGTCTTTATTCACTGTTTTACCAAAATTGAACAATAATAATTAAATTTAAACAATTTTGTGTTTGACAATAATGTTATTTTAAATTAAGAATACGGCAAGCGGTTGCCGATTGTCTTATGAAGCAACTTTTTAAACCGGAAGGCATAGAAACAGTAAAGTATTAAGATTTGTCGAACTGATTCATTAATTAAAGTATAGAGAAATTATATTAGCAATAGACAATTATTTTAAGGAGGATTTAGCCATGTCAGTGATTAAAGATGTTATCGCCAAAGTAAAGCAGACTGATCCGAATCAGCCCGAATTTCATCAGGCTGTCGAAGAAGTTATGGAGACACTTGAACCCACGGTGAAAAAGCACCCGGAATTTGTCAAAGCCAACATCTATGAACGCATAGTGGAGCCGGAAAGAGCAATGCAGTTTCGGGTTCCCTGGGTGGACGATAAAGGCAATGTTATCGTCAATCGCGGATTTCGTGTTCAGTTCAACAACGCCATCGGCCCCTTTAAGGGCGGACTGCGCTTCCATCACTCAGTTAATCTTAGTATCATCAAATTTCTGGGTTTTGAGCAGATTTTCAAAAACGCTTTAACCACTCTGCCTATGGGCGGCGGCAAGGGCGGCTCCGATTTTGATCCCAAAGGAAAATCAGATGGAGAAGTAATGCGCTTCTGCCAGGCATTTATGCGCGAATTATTCCGCCATATCGGCGGCGAGACCGATGTTCCCGCAGGCGACATTGGTGTTGGTGGCCGTGAAATAGGCTTTATGTATGGCTACTACAAAAAAATCCGTAATGAACACGTCGGCGTACTTACCGGTAAAGGTATGGAATACGGCGGCAGCTTGATTCGTCCCGAAGCAACCGGTTACGGCACAACTTATTTTGCTGCGGAAATGCTGGCTACCCGTGGT
>JBAXON010000288.1:0-3594 GCA_037133255.1 Deltaproteobacteria bacterium | reverse complement strand
GTCTTCATTAAAAGGAGAATTCTTTTTTACTCCCGGATTGCAGAAAGTTCCATTGGAACAATCCGTAGCTTCACCAGCTTCTACAATTTCTAGTGGTCAGGATATTAATGTAACCAGACAGCCGGTAAGGTTTCAGGAAAACTCATCGGAAACTACAGAGTCGATTGATCTTTCCGGCACCTGGCGTGCCGAACATGTAAGTGGCCAAATATATATTTACAGCGATGGAAAATGTATTTATAAGGGCTTCCTTATAGTAACCGTCGGGGGTAAATGGAGCCGTCCTGATCCGCAAAAACGTGTATTTTCAATAACATGGAATCATGGATTTACTGATGTGATGACACTATCTGCAGATGGTCAAAGATTGGTAGGTGTAAATAACATCGGTGATCCCGTTTCTTTTGTGCGCAACAAGTAAAATAGCAGCACGCATAGATAGTCATTTGGTCAAGGCGACAACATTATAAATGCTTAATGCTGAAGTCTTGAAAGCCTCCCTTGTAATGTTCTTCAGACGTTGTAACGTTCTCCACTCTCGCCGATGGTGGGCCTACTTTACACCAGGCAATCATTTTTTCCACATCGGCATCTTCACCTTCAAGCAATGCTTCCACCCGACCGTCATCCATATTGCGTACCCAACCGGTAAGGTTCAGATCGGCTGCGGCACGCCTTGTAGCCGCCCGGAAGAAAACTCCCTGCACTATGCCGCTGATATAAACGTGTATTCGTTTCATAATTGATCTCACTTCCTGCCACGCTAACGCGGGATAGTTCCCAATAACTAAAAGCTAAGTGCACTTCGTTTCTGAAGTTTGGATCTCATTACAGCTAACGAATTCCAGTCGCAGATGACCTTCGGGTAATTCACTTTGTTCCTGAAATTCTATTTTCACTACCGATAAGTTTTAAAAATTCATCTTCGGTAAGGACAATAATTCCCAGAGACCTTGCTTTGTCAAGTTTAGAGCCGGGTTCTGCTCCTGCGACAACGTAAGTGGTTTTGGTAGTTGCACTGGAATGAACAGAGCCCCCAAGGCTTTCCACAATTTCCATGGCTGTGTTGCGGGACATGTTGGTCATCGTTCCTGTGAAAACAAATGATTTCCCTCGTAACAAACCATTTGCTGCGACAACTTTCTTTTGCGGTTCTACACCGGCTTTGCTGAATTTTGCCATTATGGCTTTATTCTTCGGTTCAAGAAAAAAATCCACGATGCTTTGCGCTATTTCCGGCCCGATCTCGTCCACAGCTGTCAAATCTTCAACGCTTGTCGCCATCAAATTATCCAGATTGCCGAATTTAGCAGCAAGGATTTTCGCAATATGCTCACCGACATTTCGGATACCTAAAGCAAATATGAATTTATTTAGAGGCGGATTTTTCGAGCGCTGAAGAGAGTCAATCAGATTTTGTGCTGATTTTTCACCGTGACGATCGAGTGCCAGTAATTGTTCCATGGTTAAAAAGTAAAGATCGGAAGGGTCTTTAATTAAGCCTTCGTCAAAAAGCTGCGCGGACACTTTTTCGCCAAGGCCTTCAATATCGAAGCCACCACGGGAAGCAAAATGCCGGATGTGCTCTTTTAATTGAGCGGGGCAGGCCAAATTAATGCAGCGGCGGGCAACTTCTCCTTCCGGTCTTACGACTTCCGAACCGCATTCCGGGCAGCAATTAGGCATGCTAAATTCTTTTTCCTCGCCCGTTCTTTTGGATGTAATTACTTTAACCACTTCAGGGATAACATCCCCTGCGCGTTGGATCATAACAGTATCGCCGATGCGAATATCTTTTTTGGTAATTTCATCTTCATTGTGCAGCGTTGCACGGCTCACGACTACACCGCCGACAGTCACCGGTTGCATGATAGCCACAGGTGTCAAAGTACCGGTGCGGCCTACCTGCACAATGATGTCTTTGATGACAGTTGTTTCCCGGCTTGCCGGGAATTTACACGCCAGCGCCCAGCGGGGATTGCGCGATACACTGCCTAGAGTTTCCTGTAATTTAAGGTTATTCACTTTTAATACAACCCCGTCAATTTCATATGGCAAACTTTCTCTTTGCCCGCCGATATTTGCAAAATATTGGATACATTCCTTAATGTCTTTTGCCTGCTCGATAAGAGGGTTCACCGGAAATCCCCAACTTTTGAGTGATTGAAGAGCTTCAAGGTGATTGGAGATAGTGATGCCTCTTACCTCGCCAATGTTATAAAGAAATATATTTAAAGGACGCCTTGCGGTAATTTTTGGATCAAGCTGGCGAAGCGCTCCTGCTGATGCATTGCGAGGATTGGCGAAAGGTTCTTCGCCTTCTTCGATGCGACGGAGGTTCAATTTTTGAAATGGTTTGCTTTCCATATAAACTTCGCCGCGTATTTCGATAAAAGACGGGATTATTTTGCCGCCAGCTTCCAACATTTTCAAGGGCAGGGAATGGATGGTTTTAAGATTTAAAGTAACATCTTCTCCGGTGGTTCCGTCTCCGCGTGTCGCGCCGCGAATAAATAAGCCATTTTCGTAAATAAGATTTACAGCTAGGCCATCGAGTTTTGGTTCGGCAACATAGTCTACCTGATCAACTCTAGCTAATTTCCTGATACGGTTGTCAAAATCAATTATTTCTTCAGTAGAAAAAGCGTTGGCAAGACTAAGCATTGCCGAAGGGTGAGCCGCAGAAACAAATTTATCCAGTGGCGCGGCGCCAACGCGCGAAGTAGGGGAGGTGGCAAGATCATCATCGGGATATTGATGTTCTAATTCCTGCAACTTCCGCATTAAACGGTCATATTCTGCATCAGATACTTCCGGAGCGTCCTGCTGGTAATAACGCTTATTATGATATTCGATGATATTTCGTAGATTAGTAATTTCTTTCTCGGCTGTCTTTTTGTCCATTATTTAACCAGTTTCAAATACGGTTTGCCTTGCTTTTGCTTAGCGGGCTTCGCTTCTTTGGAAACCTTGCTTAATAGTTGCTCGTTAAAAATAGCATTTTTAACGCGGATGGAGTTAATTATAGAAAAAATGATGACTGATTTTTCCCATTCCGGTGAATATGAAAATTGCTCCATCCTAGATTTATATTTATCCCAGAGACTTGTGAGGGATGCTTCATCAAGATACAAAATATTTTCAGCAATTTTATCTAGAGATGTTTCCAGAGTATTCATGTTTGAAATGTTAACGTTACTTGGCAACAAAGTCAAATCAAAAGCTTTGTCCCGCCAAAGGCGGGATAATTCGACTAACAAATTTCAGTTCATTTCATTCCTGAAATTTGAGTCTCATTATAAATAACACTTGTTTTTTTTAATTGTTGCCGCTAATAATCCAATGTTAACGATGGAAAACGAGAAAGTAAAGATTGGCGTAATTTCTGATACCCACCTTTCCGGTTATGATGCCGGATTAGCCAGAATTATCGCCCACCATTTTAAAGATGCCGATCTTATATTGCATGCGGGTGATTTAGTTGATTTACGCGTTTTAGATATTTTTGCTGGTATTGAAGTTAAAGTTGTCAGCGGAAATATGGACAATGTCCAGGTTAAAGATACATTTCCGGAACAATTGCTTTTTGATATT
>JBAXON010000287.1:0-3594 GCA_037133255.1 Deltaproteobacteria bacterium | reverse complement strand
AGAACTTTTGCCAGTACCGGCGAATACATAAGCCCCGTTATTAAAAAAATATAACACAAAACAATTACGATTTTACTTATTCCTTGAAATACTTTAATTGAGTTCTTCAATGTGCCTCCTCAGAATTTGAGTTGTCCCTATCCGGACATTTATACGGGAAAAACCCGTATATTAGGTGTATAGTGCGTATTGCATGCCAGAGGTAAAAACCGTGTAATTTCAAGGGTAGCGTTTGGGAGAGGCAGATAATGTTGTCCCGTACGGGACATGCTGTCCGAAATGGGACAAATGAGGAAAATCGAGCTGTCCCTATTCGGACACTTTTGCAGGGGGAAACCACGTATGTCGTTAATATAGTTATTATTTCATGCTAGAAATAAAAACTTTGTGCTTTCAAGTATAGCGTTTTATAGAGGCAGAAAACGGTGTCCAGCATGGGGTATGTTGTCCGAAATGGGGCAAGGGAGGAAAAAGGGAAGACAAGACGAATCATCAATGTCCAATGATGAAGGGGAAAATCGTAGGGCGCGGTCCCCCCGGCACGTGTGACCTTCAGGTTATACGCCGGGCTGGCTGAACGCGCAGCTATTACGATTGAAGCCTTCTGTTTTAGTCACGGTCGATGATTTGGCACAAAGACACAAACATATGAAGATTATTTTCCCGCGCGCAGGGCGGGATCCTGAAGATAGTAATCTTTGAGAACACGATAAAGGTCAGGTGCGTGTTTGATCATTAATAAAGGCTGGTCGAAGAACTGCTCCGTAGCCACAGCGAAAAATTCAGCTTCACTGGTAGCACCGTAAGCATTGAGAAAAGGTTTCCTGCCATGTGCAGCGTCATGCTTGAGGCGCAGATATTCACGGGAACATATCTGCACCCAGTCACGGTATTCTGCCCTGTCCCGCAGCGGGGGCGTGCCGTCAGCGGTGCCGTCGAGCATATCGAGCTTGTGGGCAAATTCATGATAAACAACGTTATGACCCAATTCGGGATGGCGCCCGCCATGCAAAGCCGCATCCCAAATGATAATTACCGGCCCCTGCTGAAAGGCTTGCCCGATAATAGCTGGGGAATTTTCTACGGGCGCAAGAGCAGTTTCAAAAAAACCGAATTTTCGCTGTGGTGGTACCACTGTGGATGGATAGACGATGATCGTTTCAACATTCTGATAGTAATTGTGAGGTAGTCCAAGAAGAAGGAGGCACGCCTGAGCAGAGATGGTAACGCGGATTTCGTCGGTAAGTTCCAGACCACCACATCCTTCCCAATCCTTTTCGGCAACAAAGACCCGGATAAGTTCACGCAGACGAGTACGTTCAATATCATCCAGCATGCAGTAATGCGCAACATTGCTTTGTATAATATCTTCCCAGTCTGTAGGAAACGGCTCTTGCATAAGCTTTTTCCGGCGCCGATCGGCAAACCAGCTAAACAATAGCAATCAACACCTCACTTTTTTTGATAAGAACTTGCTTTCGTTGGAAGTAAATATAGGGAAGCCACTCTTGTATGTCAAGGATATTTTTCCACAAATCAACTATAATTCTTGACAAACCATTTGCTGTCAGATTATGCTAACAAATATCGACAAGAAAAGAATTTATCGTGAAACTCCAATTCCGAAAGCGAAAGCACAGCGGAGGGTATAATACCCTTGCAGCTTGCTTTGGTGTTTATACCCGTGATTAAAATTTAAGGACTATTATTTGAAAAAAGATGTTGATGCATTAAATATATTCACAAGGGGAAAAAGCAAATTACATCTCGCGGTAACTACCTTTTTTATCATACTGCTGGCAATAACATCAATAGTAACCTTGACATATACCTATATTGAAACTTCAGACGCAGCTCTGAAATCAGCTCGGCAGATGATGAAATCCACAAACACAGGTGTATCAAAAGACGTTCTTCGCTATATGTCAATGGCAAGACGCACCGTAAGAGCCACAACATGGAGCCTGAAAGATGTACAAAATATACGCGACAACAGGGGAAAAATATTTTCAATTATTTCAGGCCAGATCAGGGCGCAAAGAGAAATATTCACTATCATTGTAGGAGATAATTCCGGATCTGTACTTAGTGTGGGAAAGATATTTGAAGACCCAAAATACAGCGTAAATAAATTAAAGCCACTCCCGCCTGAAGTTATTTACAGATCGCATTTTGTTGATCGGCTCAGTCATCCCAAATCGGAATATTATACATATTATAATAAATATTTTGAAGAAATCGACAGAGAGGTTGTACCTGCGCATGCAATAAAGTCTGATGCTAGAACAAAAGTCTGGTACATGGATGCTGATAAAAAAAAGGCAAACACCTGGACGGATGTGCGAATCTATGCAAACGGAGAGTTCGGCACGTCGAATGCTGAGCCGGTTAAAGATATAAATGGCAATACAAGGCTTGTTGTCTCTGCAAGTATCGCTCTTTCATTGAGTGACGGAATTTCATCCCGGCTTCATGTAGGTGATAATGGAATTGCTTTTATTCTGGATGAAGACGGCAAGCTGATTGCCTATCCGGATCGGGAAAAAATTACACATTGTGATGAGGAGGAAAAAGGGAAACCGGCTAAATGTGAATTCAATAAAGTCAATCAGATAGGAAATGAGCCATTAGCTGCTGCATTTGAAAAATACAGAGCAAAATCCAACCTGAGCGATCCGAAGAATATTCCTCACAGATTGAATTATAAAGACTATATTGCTTCAATAAAAAAACTGCCTCCTGATCGCAGGGAAGTATTCGATAAAGCTTATTTAATAGATGAAAATGAAAAAAATATTTTATTGAACAAGGATTTATCCAAGGAGATCCAGGCCACGATACCGGATATTTTTGATTCGATCAATTATACATATAGCATGCGTTTTAAAAGCGGGGACCAGGAATATCTTGCAAGTTTCCATAATTTTCCAGAAAGTTTCGATAAATCCTGGATGATCGGGGTTCTGGTTCCGATCAATGACTTTATCGGAGCATTGAAAAATACAATTATTAATATTACCCTGATATCCATTGGAATATTAATATTATCATTGATAATTGTTATCATATCTACAAATAGAATATTGCGGCCGGTGAAAGCAATTGCCCAGGATATGAACCGGATCCAGCATCTTGAAATTGATGAATCAATAACTCATCATTCATTCTTCTATGAAATTTCCCTCATCGCTGAAGCCCTGGCTTCCATGAAACATGGCTTGAAAGCTTTCAGTAAATTTGTGCCTTATACGCTGGTGAAGCAGCTGATCATCACCGGGAAAGGAGCTGAACTAGGTGGAGAAAAACGTCCGCTCACCATGATGTTTACGGATATTGCAGGATTTACAACAATATCGGAAAGCATGTCAACGGAGCAGCTTCTTCTTCATATATCCGAATATCTTGATAATCTGACAACAATCATATTATCACAGCAGGGAACTGTTGATAAATATATCGGAGACGCAATCATGAGTTTCTGGGGAGCCCCGATAGAAGATAATGAGCAGGAATATCACAGCTGTAAGGCTGCACTATTATGTCTGGCAAAACTTAAAAAGCTGAATGCAAAATGGGTGATTGAAGGCAAACCAG